>NZ_JBFODS010000035.1:0-61719 GCF_040908445.1 Aeromonas sp. R10-2
CATATACAGGACCTTAAGAAAACACTTCATTTGAAATTCCTTCTAAGGTCCTGTTCTGTATCGATTTTCGCTGCTTGGTTCGACGGGCATTTTTCGCCAAGTAAACGGCAGCCCATTCCAGACGCTCTCTTATTTCCACCAACACCCGATGAGCCACCGCTTCCAATAACGGGAACCACCAGGTTCCGCTATTTTTCGCCGCTTTCAGTGTGGATAAACCGTCCCCCATCAGCGTCTGAGCTACCCGTCTTTTCATCACCAGCGACAACAGGCTGGCCCACACCAGCCCCTCGGCAATGGCTTTCTGACCTGTCACAAAGCCCTTGAGCCGGTTGTGCGACTTCCACTCCTTAAACAGCAGCTCCACCTGCCAACGACAGCGGTACAGGCTCATCACCCGCTCTGCTGGCCATGCCTCTCGTGGCAGATTGGTCATCCAGATACAGAACCGTTTCTCCTCGGCAAACCAGCGTCGGATCAGCCGATACTCGAACTTGCCCGATTTCACCACCATATCCAGTACCTCTGCCCGACAGTGCCGCCGTCCAGCATCCTTGAGTGACAGGCCCGCCAGCTTCGGCACTTCCCGTTCGTCACCGCGCCATGCCCGGATAATCTTCGGGTTCAGGCTCTTACTACCCCTGACCAGATAGAAACCGCCCGCCTCGTTTAGTTTCGCAAAGTAGGCCATATCGATGTAACCCGCGTCCGCCAACAGCAGGCTGTTATTGAGCCGCTCGGGCTCAGGCAGGAACTGGCGCTCTGACGCCGTATCGGCAGAGACCTGCATGCAAACTGGACTTTGCTCCAATAGAGACATGAGCATATGACACTCGATTGCCGCCGGGCTAATGGTCTTGAACCTTCCCGGAAACACTTCGGCCAGGCTTTTGTGGACGGCAAAGGAAGTACCATCCTGCAACAACACCTGTTTGAATGCGCCAAGGGATGCAGTCTTCATCTGTTGGCCGATACGCAAGGCGATAGCCCGTTCAACCAGCGCCTTCATGAACAGGGCGAACGACGCTTTGCGCAACTGGTTGTGAAAGGGCTTGTAGGAAACCTGATGGGCATCAACCAGTTGCAAGGCATTGAAATGATGGTGCAATCCAGCGATACCATCGACCTGGTCGCAGCCAAGTGCCCGCAAGAGTGCAGTCACCAGCATGGCAGGCGTAATGGCTCGTTTGCGCAAGCAAAATTGGCAGTCACGGGCAATGCGGTCGAGTTCGGCAGGAGAGAGAAGTTGCTCAAGATAGTGGTTGGCATCGATAATGGTCATGGCTTCGTGCGTGGCGGTTTTGTTTGGCGATAAAATCAGATCACAATCGAAGCCATTTTTATATCTATTTCAATTGGTTGCTGCTAAAGATCCTGTACATGTGCCGCTCTTTATATTTCTGGGGCTGGCGACCTGCGTTCTCTTTTCCGGCTGGAATGGCTCGTTGCCGCTGGGCATGGTCGGTGCACTGGCACTGATGTTTGTGCTGGGCACCCTGCTG
Organism: Aeromonas sp. R10-2; assembly: GCF_040908445.1. Classification (NCBI taxonomy): domain Bacteria; kingdom Pseudomonadati; phylum Pseudomonadota; class Gammaproteobacteria; order Aeromonadales; family Aeromonadaceae; genus Aeromonas; species Aeromonas sp. R10-2. The sequence goes on from NZ_JBFODS010000035.1 coordinate 1,503, forward strand.
ACCGAACTGGGCGAGCGGATCATGCCGATCCGCGAATACCTGGGGGGCGGCACCATCCTCGCCATCTTCGGCGGCGCCGCCCTGTTCGAATATCAGCTGCTGCCGGTGCCGGCGGGGCAGGTCATCACCAACTTCATGAAGGAGGGGGGCTTTCTCAACTTCTTTATCGCCAGTCTGGTGACCGGTTCGGTGTTCGGTATGAGCGGCGCTTTGCTGAAAAATGCCGCCATGCGCTACCTGCCGGTCATTCTTGGCGGCGTCGCACTAGCACTGCTGAGCGTGGGGCTGGTCGGCTCCCTGATGGGGTATGGCTTTAAGAATGCGGTGCTGCTGATCGGCCTGCCGATCATGGGCGGCGGCATGGGGGCTGGCGCGGTGCCGTTGGTAGAGATCCTCTCCGGCCCGATGCAGATGTCCAGTGCCGATCTGTTGTCACGGATGGTGCCAGCGGTGGTGATCGCCAATACCCTGGCCATTCTGGTGGGCTCCCTGCTGGCGCGGCTCGGTCGCCGTTACCCCTCCCTGACTGGCAACGGCAAGCTGATGGTTAAAGAGAGTAGCCAGAGCATTGCCGATGAGCAGGCCGAAGCGCCGACCTTGCAGAGTCTGGGTATGGGGCTCTTTATCAGCTCCAGCATGTTTGTGCTGGGTTCCCTGCTTGGCAACTTTATCCCCATGCACCCCTTCGCCCTGATGATTTTGGCGGTAGCCTTTATCAAGGTGAGCGGCCTGCTGCCGCGCCGTTATGAACAGGCGGCGGCCGACTGGTATCAGTTTGTGGTGAGCAACCTCACCCCCTCCCTGCTGGTGGGGATTGGTGTCGCCTACACCAGTATTCCGGAACTGATCAGCGCCTTCTCCATCAGCTACTTCGTGCTGGTCATGGTCACCGTGATTGGCGGGGCTCTCGGTGCGGCTCTGGTCGGCCGGATGATCGGCTTCTATCCCATTGAGGCGGCCATCACCGGCGGGCTCTGCATGGCCAACATGGGCGGCACCGGCGACGTAGCCGTGCTCTCGGCGGCCCAGCGGATGAAGCTGATGCCCTTTGCCCAGATCTCCTCTCGCCTTGGTGGCGCTGTGATGCTGATCCTGGCTACTGCTCTTATCTCCCTGCTCGCCTGATACCGGATTGAGGAACAAACAAAATGAACGACATCATGATGGGCACCAGCCTGCCCTATGCTGAGCGCAAGCGTCAGGGGGTGCGGGGGCGTATGCCTCACAAGGAGGAGTCCCTCTCCCAGCAGCGGCGCCGGATCTACCGGTTGGTCAGCGCCATGCAGAGTCCGTTTGACCAGCATCTGCTGCTGCGTCAGCTGCAAGAGGACAACCCGGTACTCTTCTACGGTCTGGTGCGTCACCACCTGCCGGAGCTGCTGCCGATCATCTACACCCCGGTGGTGGGGGAGGCGTGCCAGCGCCACAGCGATCTCTATCTGCGCAGTCACGGTCTCTACCTCTCCTGGCATGACAGGGACGATCTTGACGATATCCTCGAGTCGGTGGAGCAGGAGGTGGACGTGATCGTCATCTCCGACGGCGAGCGGGTGCTGGGGCTTGGCGATCTCGGTATCGGCGGCATGGGGATCTGTATCGGCAAGCTGGCGCTCTACTCCGCCGCGGGTGGCATCAACCCGGCCCGCACCCTGCCGCTCTGTGTCGATGTGGGCACCAACAATCCCGAGCTGCTGGAGGATGACTCCTACCTCGGCTGGCAATCCCCGCGCATCGACGGCGAGAGCTATTACCACTTCATGGACAAGGTGGTGGCCGCCATTCGCAAGCGCTGGCCGCAGGTGGTGCTGCAGTTTGAAGACTTTGCCGGCAAGCATGCCGCCAACCTGCTGACCCGTTATCGGGACGAGCTCTGCATGTTCAACGACGATATTCAGGGCACGGCGGCGGTCGCCTCCGCTTGCGTGCTGGCCGGGTTGCAACAGGCGGGGACCACCCTCAGTGATGCCCCGGTGCTGATCGTCGGAGCGGGCTCTGCCGGCTGCGGCATCGCCGCCATGCTGGCCCAGCTGGCGGGGAGTCACGACGGCGTCTGGCTGTTTGATCAGGATGGGGTGGTCTGCAGCGATCGTCCCAATTTGACCCGCGCCCAACAGCCATTTGCCCGTGCCGTGGAGGAGGGGAGCAGTTCGCTGCTGGAGACCATCCGCCAGGTGCGCCCGGCGGTCTTGATTGGCGTGAGCGGTCAGGGCGGCCTCTTTACCTGCGAGGTACTGCAGGCGATGGGGGCGGTGTGCGATCAGCCGGTGATCCTGCCACTCTCCAACCCGACCCGCAGCGCCGAGGCCACCCCCGAGCAGGTGTGGGCCGCCACAGATGGCCGCGCCTTGCTGGCCACCGGCAGCCCCTTTGTGCCGGTGACGGTGGCAGGGGAGCGGCGGGTGGTCTCCCAGTGCAACAATGTCTATGTCTTTCCGGGTATTGGTCTCGGAGCCTGCGCCGTCAAGGCGCGCCGCATCAGCGATGGCATGTTGCTGGCCGCGGTGCGGGCAGTCGGCGCCTATCCGCTGGTGGCGGGCCGGCTGTTGCCCCCCATCGAGCAGGTGGGAGAGGTGGCCCGCGCCGTCGCCAGAGCGGTGGCGCTCTGTGCCCGCGAGGAAGGATTGGCTGATTTTGTCGGCGATCCGGCTCCTTTGATTGACCAGACCTGGTGGCATCCGCACTATTGGGCTGCGTCCTGACGTTTTAAGGTATGTGCATGAAACTTCGCCACCAGTTGGTCACCCTCTCTCTCGGGCTCTCCCTGCTGCTGATCCTCATTCTGGGCAGCCTGCTGGCTCTCTTTATCCGTCATCTGCTGGAGAGCAACCTGCAGGATAAGGGGAGCGATCTGGCACGGGTCATGGCGGCCGATACCCGGGTGGTCGAGGCCCTGCGTCAGGGCAGTGATCCTACCCTGCGCGACTACGTGGAGGCGGTCTGCAACCGCACCGATGCCACCTATATGGTGGTGACCGATGAGCATGGTCGCCGCCTCAGCCACCCCAACCCCGAGCTGGTGGGGCAGAAGTTTCGCGGCGAGGATATCTGGCCTGCGCTGCAGGAGCGGCGCAGCTACTGCTCGAAAGATCGGGGCACCATGGGGCCGGCGATCCGCTGCTTCTCCCCGGTGGTGGGTGGTGACGGGCGCGTCATGGGGGCCGTGGTGGTAGGCTACCTGATGCAGCAGGTGGAGGGCATCTATATGGAGCGGGTGGCCCTGCTCATCTGCGCCATCGTTGCGGTGCTGGGGTGCGGCCTGCTGTTGGCACTCTGGGTGCAATACCTGCTGCGCAAGACCCTGCTCGATCTGGAGCCGGAGGCGATCGTGCGCCGCTTCACCCTGCAGGATCTGGTGCTGGAGCACATCACTGAAGGGGTCATCGCCCTCGATGGTCGCGGCAACATCAACATGATCAACAGCACCGCCAGCTACCAGCTGCGGCTGCCGGTTACCGGGCGCCACGCCCTGCAGGGGCAGTCGCTGGCGGAGCTGGTGCCACCCCTTGCCCCCTGTCTGGAGCAGGAGGGTGGGGAAGTGAGCTTCACCATTCAGGGGGAGTCCTTCGTCGGCCGCTGGCAGGCGGTGCAGGGCAAGGCGCCGGGGCGGCTGCTGATCTTCAGCCGTCCGGAGGTGGCCGCCAGTCTGGGGGTGCAAGTGACCCATCTGCGTCAGTATGCCGAGATGCTGCGGATGCAGAGCCACGAGTTCGCCAACAAGCTGAGCAGCCTCTCCGGCCTGTTGCAGCTGGGCCATGTGGATCAGGCGGTGGAGCTGATCCAGCAGGAGAACGAAGCGTGCCAGACCATGCTGCAGGAGCTGCTGCGGCTGATCGACAACAAGCCGGTGGCGGGGCTTATTCTCGGCAAGTTCAGCCGGGCTCGCGAGCTGGGGGTGACCCTGGAACTCGATCCCGATTCGGCGCTGGCGGAGTATCCGGCCTCGGTCTCGGCCGATCTCATCACCCTCATTGGCAACCTGCTGGACAACGGCCTGCAGGCGGCCTGGCGCAACCGCCAGCAGCGGCCGCCGCGGGTGCTGCTCTCCCTGTGCGATGTGGGACGGCGGTTGGTGATCGAGGTGGAGGACAGCGGCGAGGGGGTCGACGAGGAGCTGGCCGATCATCTGTTCGATTACGGGGTGAGTCGCCAGAGCGGCGATCACGGGGTGGGTCTGTTCCTGGTCAAGGAGACCGTGGGTCGGCACGAGGGTGTGATAGAATGGCGGCGAACCGCCGAGCAGACCACCCTGTTTGGTATCTACTTGAATAAAAACCAATTAATGTGAGCCATGGACCCAATAATCACGCTTGTTATTGAAGATGACGATCGGATCGGTGCCATCTTGTCAGAACTGGTGGCGGCGACATCCGGTTTCTCCCTGCTGGGGCGGGCCGGCACCCTGGCCCAGGCCGATGCCATGATGGCCGGTGTGGTGCCCCAACTGCTGCTGGTGGATGTCTCCCTGCCCGATGGCTCCGGCCTTGAGTGGGTGAGCCGCCTGCGCAGCCACAACCGCGAAGCCTATGTCATCATGGTGACCGCCTCGCGGGATGTGGAGACCATCCAGCAGGCCCTCAATCTGGGGGTTCATGACTACGTCATCAAACCATTGCGGCTGTTTCGCATCCAGCAGAGCCTGGACGAGATCCTGCAACTGCACAGCCGTCTGTGCGAGCGGGGTCGGCTGGAGCAGGAAGATCTCGACAAGCTGCTGGGCAAGGGGGGGCGCTCCCAGATCAAGGAGATGCGTGTCACTCCCAAGGGGATCGACAGCATCACCCTGCGTCAGGTGCTGGATCTGCTGGCGGGTGAGCCGGAGAGCGTCTTCTCCACCGACACGGTGGCGCTGCGACTCTCCCTCAGCCGCACCACGGCGCGCCGCTATCTGGAGTATCTGGAGTCGGAAGACAGAGTCGATGTGGATCTCAACTACGGTCAGCGGGGGCGGCCGGAGCGGCGCTACCGCTGGCGCCGGGCCGGTTGAGATGCGCACTGGAGTGCATTGCAGAAACAACAAGGGAGCCATGGGCTCCCTTGTTGTTTCCGGACGATGTTGGTTCTCAGGCGGTTTCCCGTTCGGCTACCGGCGCATGCCCCTTCAGCTGGGAGGTCATCACCCCGCCCAGGATCAGCCCGCCACCCAGCAGGTGATAGCCGTGGATCGGTTCGCCCAGGCCGACGACGGCGATCAGCGCCGTACAGAGCGGCATCAGGTTCATAAAGACCGAGGTGCGCTCGGCGCCCATGCAGGCGAGGCCGCGCATCCAGCAGTAAGCCGCCAGCAGGGAGGAGGCGAGCCCGGCGAAGAGCACCAGTCCCCACCCTTCGGCCGGTACCGCCATCGAGTCGGCGCTGAGGGCGAGCGGCACCAGCAGCAGTACCGCCAGCAGGATCTGCATATAGAGGTTGAGCCAGGGGCCAAACGGCAGGTGCCAGCGGCGGATCAGTAGGCCGTAAAGGGCGTAGCTGGCGGAGCCCAGCAACATCATGCCATCCCCCGGGTTGATGCCGTTATGGAGCAGGGCCAGTGGTTCGCCCTTGCCAAGCAGCCAGAGCACCCCGAACAGGGAGAGACTCATGCCGAGCAGTGCCTGTTTGCCGGGACGCTGGCCGAAGAAGAGCGCCCCTTGCAGCAGAGTGAGCAGCGGAATCAGGGAGCCGATCACCCCCATATTGGTAGCCGAGGTGCTGTGGGCGGCGTAATAGGCCAGACACTGGTAGAGCACCATACCGAGCGCCGCCAGCACCAGCAGCTTGCCGAGCCAGGGGCGAACCTCGCTACGGCGGCGCCACAGCTGCGGCAGGCAGAAGGGGGTCAGTGCCAGAGCGGCGATCACCCAGCGATAGAAGGAGATAGCCGCAGGGTCGAGCACGCTGGCGGCCGCCTTGGAAACCACGGTATTGGTAGCCCAGATCAGCACAGCCATCAGCGGAAAGAGAAGAGGGGAAAAGATTCGCATCAGAGGCTCCTTATTAACAGGGGGCCAAGTCTACCCTTGTCTTTATATTATCAAGTAGCGTAAAACAGACAGATGACCCAGCAGAAAAGACAACTCTTTCTGATGTACCTTATTCCGGCTCATATGGACTGCGTTTGCCCGCAACTGATGGCTGCTTTTGGCCTGTGCCGGAGACCGAGCCAACAGGGCGTTGCATCACGCCTGCACCTCTCTCTCGCTGACAAGGGGCGCTGATGGCCACTCACCACTTTCAGCCGGTAGATGTCGTTCTGCCCGCTCCCAATCCGCTCTTTTTCAGTTACCAGCAGATGCTGGCCGACAGCGCGACCGTGCTGCACTCCCACCCCTGGGGCCAGCTCAATATGATCAGCCTGGGGATCATGGAGATAGAGCTGGGGGATCAGCGACTGGTGGCCCCTGCCGACTATCTTATCTGGGTACCGGCGGGTCTCGACCACACCTCCTACAACGAGCAGACCCTCGACTACACCTCCATCTACGTCAGCCACGAGCTGGCGGCCAAGCTGCCGCCAGAGCCCAGATTGCTGCTGCTAACCCCACTTATTCGCGCCCTGCTGAGCGATTTTTGCGAACGGCGGGTAGGCCATATGGTGGATGAGTGGGATCAGCGACAGGCCGAGTTGCTGGTGGAGCGACTGGCGCGCACCCGTTGTCAGGAGAGCTACCTGCCGATGAGTCAGGATAAGCTGCTGGCTCCCATGCTGGCGGCGTTACACAGCGATCCTGCCGATCCCCGAACTCTGGCCCAGTGGGCCGGACAACTGCATACCACAGAGCGCACCCTGGCGCGGCGCTGCCTGCGGGAGCTGGGGATGAGCTTCGGTCAGTGGCGGGCGCGGTTGCGGCTGCTCAAGGCGCTGGCCTGGCTCAAGGGGGACATGCCCATTCAGGAGATCAGCTGGCGGCTCGGTTACGGCTCCACCTCGGCCTTTATCGCCATGTTCAACCGGGAGCTGGGCTGCTCCCCTCAGCGTTATCGCCAGCAGTCAGGCCGATAACAAATCGCCGGACATGTCATCTGATGAAGCAAAACAAGGAGGGCGCCCGCAGGCGCCCTTTCTGATGACATTCGCTTGCGCTAGAAGAAGCCGAGCGGGTTGATGTCGTGACTTACCAGCAGATTCTTGGTGTTCTGGTAGTGGTCCAGCATCATCTTGTGGGTCTCACGGCCGATCCCCGACTTTTTGTAACCGCCAAAGGCGGCGTGTGCCGGGTAGGCGTGGTAGCAGTTGACCCAGACCCGGCCAGCCTGAATGCCACGCCCCATGCGCCAGGCCAGATTGCTGTCACGGGTCCACAGGCCTGCCCCCAACCCGTACTGGGTGTCGTTGGCAATGGCCAGAGCATCCGCCTCGTCCTTGAAGGTGGTGACCCCGAGCGCCGGCCCGAAGATCTCCTCCTGGAACACCCGCATCTTGTTCTGACCGGAGAAGATGGTGGGCTGGATGTAGAATCCCCCCTCCAGTCCGCTCACCTTGGCCGGGCCGCCGCCGATCAGCATCTTGGCCCCTTCGCCGCGGCCGATCTCCATGTAGCCCAGGATCTTGTCGAACTGCTCGCGGGACGCCTGGGCCCCCACCTGAGTGGCGGTATCGAGGGGGTTGCCCTGCACTATGGTGCGGGCACGGGCCAGCACCCGGTCCATGAAGTCGTCATAGATGCTGGCCTGCACTAGCGCGCGGGAGGGACAGGTACATACTTCCCCTTGGTTGAAGAAGGTCATCAACATCCCTTCTACCGCCTTGTCGATGTAGCTGCTCTCGTGCTGCATCACGTCGGCGAAGTAGATATTGGGGGACTTGCCCCCCAGCTCCACGGTGGAGGGGATCAGCTTGTCGGCGGCGCAGCGCAGGATATGGGCGCCCACTTCGGTCGAACCGGTAAAGGCCAGTTTCTGGATCCGGTTGCTGGTGGCCAGCGCCTGACCGGCCTCGGCGCCGAAGCCGTTGACCACGTTGACTACGCCGGGGGGCAGGATGTCCTTGATGAGATCCATCATCAGCATGATGGTGACCGGGGTCTGCTCGGCGGGCTTGAGCACGCTGCAGCAACCCGCCGCCAGCACAGGGGCCAGCTTCCAGGCCGCCATCAGCAGCGGGAAGTTCCACGGGATGATCTGGCCGACCACGCCGATGGGCTCCTTGAAGTGGTAGCTGACGGTGTTCTGATCCAGCTCGGCGGCCGAGCCCTCCTGAGCGCGAATGCAGCCAGCGAAGTAGCGGAAGTGATCCACCACCAGCGGCAGGTCTGCCGCCAGGGTTTCACGCACCGCCTTGCCGTTCTCCCAGGTTTCGGCGATGGCGAGCCGTTCGATGTTCTGCTCGATGCGATCGGCGATACGCAGCAACAGGTTGCTGCGCTCGGTGACGCTGGTTTTGCTCCAGCTGGTGAACGCCTTGTGGGCGGCATCCAGCGCCAGCTCGATATCGGCGGCGTCGGAGCGGGCGACCTCGCAGAATACTTTGCCATCCACCGGCGAGATGTTTTCAAAGTAGCGGCCAGCGCGAGGAGCCACCCACTCACCACCGATGAAGTTGTCGTAACGGGATTTGAAGCTGACCAGGGCACCTGCCTGACCGGGAGCGGTATAAATCATCTCATCATCCTTTATGTGTGTGATCCTGACCGGACTGGCTGACAGACCGGTTGCCAGCTGATATCGCAAGGGGCGTGCCAAAGGGTCTGACCAGCAGGCAGAAGGTTACAAAAACGTTATCAAATGGGATATGGCAGCGTATCTTGGTTAACCAATGACCACGGCTATTGCGATAAAACTGTACCGTTTCTGGACAGTGGCCGAGACAGTCGTGCTGTTTGTGAACAGGAGGCGTGATGAGTGAGTCACTTCAACCCGGTCCCGGTCCGATCCAGCGTTCCTGGCAGCGCTGCCTGCATCAGGGGCTGAGCCGCCAGCAGAGTGCCGATCTGGACTTGCTGCCCCAGGGGGAGCTGTCGGCCCGTCAGGAGCAGCACAGGGCTCTGATTTCCTGCTTCCAGCGCTTCGTGCTGCCGCTGTTTGCCCAGTTGCTGGCGGGTCGCCCCTGTCGCCTGTTGTTGTGTGACGGTGAGGGGGCCATTCTGGCCGCCAGTGGTGATGAGGGGTTCGCCCGCCATGCCGAGCGTATCTTTTTGCGCAGTGGCGCCCGCTGGGGTGAGGCGAGCAAGGGCACCAACGCGATCGGTACCGCGCTGGCCGAACAGAGTGAAGTGCAGGTGCTCGGCAATCAGCACTTCTTCGCCCAGCACAGCTTCCTCAGTTGCAGCGCTTGCCCGTTGCTCGGGCCGGATGGGCAATTACTGGGGGTGCTCGATATCTCCACCGATGCTGCCCATCACGATGGCGATATGCTGGGCACGGTGCGGCTGCTGGCAATGACCCTGGAAAACGCACTACTGGCGCGTCAGCCGGGCTGGCTGGTGGATCTCGATCCCCAGAGCCTCTGGTCCGCTCGCCTGTTGCTGGGAGAGGAGGGGGAACTGCTCGGCGCCAACCGGGCAGGCCGACTCTGGCTCGGCCTGCACCCTTTCGATGGCAGGCAACTGCTGCGCGAGGGGCGTGGCTTGCGGCTGTTGCCAGAAGCGGACGCGACACCTTCCCGCGCCGTCCTGCCGGGTCACTCAAGCTCGGTGCTACCTCCGCAGCAGGTGCCGCTCAAGATGCTGGAGCGCGGCATTTCGTTGCTTATCGAGGGGGAGACCGGCAGCGGCAAGGAGCATCTGGTGCGGGCCCTGCACCGAGCGTCGAGTCGGCGGGAGCAGCCACTGGTGTGCGTCAACTGCGGCGCGTTACCAGCAGATCTGGTGGAAGCCGAGCTGTTTGGCTATGTGGGCGGGGCCTTCAGCGGTGCCCGCAGCCAGGGCAGTCAGGGTTATCTGCGCGCAGCCCACGGCGGCATGCTGATGCTCGATGAAATTGGCGAACTGCCGCTGCAGGCTCAAACCCGACTGTTGCGGGTATTGCAGGAGCGCAGCGTGACGCCGGTTGGCAGTCACAAGCCGGAGGCGGTGGATTTCTGGCTGGTCAGTGCCAGCCACCGGGATCTGGCGGCCATGGTGCAGAGTGGCGCATTTCGCGAAGACCTCTATTACCGGATCTGCGGCTGGCGCCAGCAGCTGATGCCGCTGCGCCGTTGGCCTGCCGCTGAGCGTCTGGGGCTGATCCAGCGACTGTTGGCGGAGATGGACCCGACCCTGCGTCTGACCCGCGATGCGGAGCAACAACTGCTGGCCCATCCGCTGCCCGGCAACGTGCGTCAGCTCAAGCAGGCACTGGAAGTGGCCTGTGTGCTGGCAGAGGGGTTGGGTTGGATAGAACCCGCCCACCTGCATCTGCCCAGTGTGGCCACAGAGCCCGGCGCCTTGCCGATGGGGGAAGCGACCAGCTTGCGTGAACAAACCCGGCGGCAGGTGCAGCAAACGCTGGCGGCATGCGGCGGCAATGTCAGCGAGGCCGCGCGCCAGCTGGGGATCAGCCGCACCACCCTCTACCGGACGCTGCGCGAAGCCCCTTGAGTGCTCACTCCCCCTCACCGGTCGTTTTCAAGACTCACATGACGGCTGGAGCCCTGCCCATCCAGCCGCTATGATGCGCCCTGGCCGGGGCTTTGCGCCCGTTGACTCATCCGTTGAGGTTTTTCTGCCATGTCACAACACATAGGGGCGCTGACCCTGCTGGTGGCTGATTACGATCAGGCCATTCGCTTTTTTACCGAGGGACTTGGCTTTGCGCTCCTGGAGGACACTCGGCTCGATGAACCGGGCAAACCGGGCAAACCGGGCAAGCGCTGGGTGCGGGTTGCCCCCAAAGGCGCCTCCGGTTCCGCGCTGCTGCTGGCACAAGCGGCCAATGCGCAGCAGCAGGCCGCCATCGGCCAGCAGGGTGGTGGCCGGGTATTTCTGTTCCTCGAGACCACTGATTTCTGGGGGGATTACCAGCGCATGCAGGCGTACGGTGTGCATTTTTGTGAACAGCCCCGTGACGAGCCTTATGGCACCGTGGTGGTGTTTGAGGATATCAGCGGCAACCGGTGGGACTTGTTGCAACGTACTGCTGCCAACTGAATCTGAAAACGTTTATCATCCCGCCTGTCATAAAGTCATAAAAGTGTCACAGAAAATTCTAATAATTGGCGCACCCATCTTCACAGAGGAGAGAGAAGGGAATGGCTAAGCGAATTCTGGTGGTCGAGGACGAAGCACCGATCCGCGAAATGCTCTGCTTCGTGTTGGAGCAGAAGGGATATGAGACGATTGAAGCGGAAGATTACGCCGATGGACTGGCGAAGGTGCGCGAACCCTACCCCGAACTCATCGTGCTCGACTGGATGATGCCGGGCGGCAGTGGCATCCAGTTTATCAAGCAGCTCAAGCAGGATGAGGTGACGCGCCAGATCCCGGTGGTGATGCTCACCGCTCGCGGTGAAGAGGAGGACAAGGTGCGTGGTCTGGAGGCCGGTGCTGACGACTACATCACCAAGCCGTTCTCGCCCAAGGAGCTGACCGCTCGCCTCCATGCGGTGATGCGCCGCGTGTCGCCCACCTCGGTGGACGAGGTGATCGAGGTGCAGGGGCTGAAACTCGATCCTGTCTCCCACCGGGTCAGTGCCGAAGAGAAGGCGCTCGACATGGGGCCGACCGAATTCAAGCTGCTTCACTTCTTCATGACTCACCCCGAGCGGGTCTACAGCCGTGAACAGCTGCTCAACAATGTCTGGGGTACCAATGTGTACGTCGAGGATAGAACCGTGGATGTGCATATTCGTCGCCTGCGCAAGGCGATTGAAGAGACAGGGCACGACAGATTGATCCAGACGGTGCGTGGAGCCGGATACCGCTTCTCAACCCGTCTCTAGAGGCAGTTATGTTGCAACCTTACGCCTGGCGGCGACAGTTGTGGCGAATGGCGTTTTTTTACGCCCCCTTCGCATTGGTTGGCTGGTTGATTGATCATCTTGCCCTCTGCCTGTTGGTGGCGGCCGTGTTGCATCTGGGCTGGCACTATCGCTTCCAGAAGCGTCTCTCTGACTGGCTGTGGCACGACCGCAGCCTGGTGCCCCCCAGCGGCAATGGCAGTTGGGAGTACATCTTCAACGGTATCTACAAGTTGCAGCAGCGTCACCGTGCCCGTCGCCGCGAGCTGGCGGGGCTGATCCGCCGCTTCCGGGAAGGTGCCGAGGCGCTGCCCGATGCCGCAGTGGTGTTTCGCACCGATGGCAGCATCCTCTGGTGCAACCGGCTGGCGGAGCAACTGCTCGGTTTTCGCTGGCCGGAGGATGCCGGCCAGCATATCGGCAACCTCATTCGCAATCCGGCCTTTAACGCCTATCTGGGCAAGGGGGTGTATGACGAGCCCCTCGAGATGCACTCCCCGGTCAACGAGGAGAAGTTTCTCGAGTTTCGCATCATGCCCTACGCCTCGGATCAGGCGATGCTGGTGGTGCGCGACGTCACCCGTTTGCGCAGTCTCGAGAAGACCCGCAAGCACTTCGTTTCCAACGTCTCCCACGAGCTGCGCACCCCGCTGACCGTGCTCAAGGGCTATCTGGAGATGACCGAGGAGCCGCCCCCGCCCGCCATGTGGGCCAAGGCGCATCGGGTGATGATGGAGCAGACCATCCGGATGGATAATCTGGTTAATCAGCTGCTCACCCTCTCCCGTATCGAGGCGGCTCCGACCGTGGATCTCTCCCATCTGGTGGACATGCCTGCCATGCTGGGGCTGCTGGAGCAGGAGGCGCGGGCGCTCTCGGGCGAACGGGCCCACCAGATCGAATTTGTGGTGCAGCCGAATCTGCTGGTGCGCGGGGATCAGGAGCAGCTGCGCAGTGCCGTCTCCAACCTGGTCTATAACGCCATCCACTACACCCCGGCGGGGCGAAAAATTACCGTGGAGTGGCGCAAGCAGGGGGCGATGGCGCTGTTTGCCGTGAGCGATGAAGGGGAGGGGATTGCCCCCGAGCATCTGGCACGGCTGACCGAGCGGTTCTATCGGGTCGACAAGGCACGCTCGCGCCACACCGGCGGCTCAGGCTTGGGCCTTGCCATCGTCAAGCATGCCCTCAGTCATCATGACTGCCAGCTCGATATCGAGAGTCGGGTTGGCCTTGGCAGCCGCTTCAGCTTTCTCATTCCGAGCCGCATGGTGGTGATTAAATAGTCTTTTATGGCAATGAGTTAGCTGCAAAAAGAGGGCCTTTGAACGGGCCCTCTTTTCATTTGTTCAAATCTGTCGCCATGTCATTAAAGTGTCACATTAAATCCATAAATTTGTCACTGCCAGGTCAGATACTGGCGCCGTCTTAAGAACGGACCTTCTGTAACTTTGGAGAGATTGGATGAAACTCAACAAACTGGCTGGTGTAATCGGATTCACCGCAGCAACCCTGTTTTCTGTCAGCGCCCTGGCTGCCGGTGTGGATAAAGACCTGCCGGATTACACACCGACCAGCGGCATTTCGGGCAACCTGTCCTCTGTCGGCTCGGACACCCTGGCCAACATGATGACCCTGTGGGCCGAAGAATTTAAGCGTTTGTACCCCAACGTCAACGTGCAGATCCAGGCCGCCGGTTCTTCTACCGCCCCGACTGCCCTGACCGAAGGTGTTGCCCAGTTCGGTCCGATGAGCCGTGCCATGAAGGCTGGTGAAGAGGAAGCATTCGAGAAGCGTTACGGCTACAAGCCGACTGCCATCCGCGTTGCAGTCGATGCCCTGGCGGTGTTCGTCAACAAGGACAACCCCATCAAGGGGCTGACCATGCCGCAGATCGACGCCATCTTCTCCAGCACCCTGAAGTGCGGCGAAGCCAAGGCTGCCACCAAGTGGTCTGATCTGGGTCTGGACGGCAACTGGTCCAGCAAGGATCTGCAACTGTTCGGTCGCAACTCCGTATCCGGTACCTACGGTTACTTCAAGGAGCACGCCCTGTGTAACGGCGACTTCAAGAGCGGCGTGAACGAGCAGCCGGGCTCTGCCTCCGTGGTGCAGTCTGTCTCTGCCTCCCTGAACGGCATCGGCTACTCCGGTATCGGTTATGTCACCTCCGGCGTGCGTGCGGTACCGCTCTCCAAAGATGGCAAGACTTTCATCGAAGCGACCTCCGATAACGCCATCACTGGCAAGTATCCGCTGTCACGCTTCCTGTACGTTTACGTGAACAAGCATCCGAACAAGCCGCTCTCCCCGATGGAGCAAGAGTTCGTCAAGATGATGCTCTCCAAAGCAGGCCAGAACATCGTTGCCAAAGATGGCTACGTGCCGGTGCCGGCCAAGGTGGTACAGGCTGACCTGAAAAAGCTGGGTATCATGTAACTACCGGCAGTCAGCATGCCCTGATAAAACGAGCCCCAAGCGGGCTCGTTTTGTTTTTGGCGGCTGTCAGTTTTGTTAATAACGCAGGATGGATATTTTTCCGCCAGCCGAGGGCTGGCTCCCTTGCGTAGCAGGGCGGCATTTCCGAGAATAGGGCAACGTTATGGCAAAGGATCCCTTCATGATTGCGTCCCTCACCAAGTTTGGCATGGTAGCCCTCTGTAGTTCCCTGCTGGTCGCCTGCGCCCAGTCGCCGACCGGCCGCAGCCAGATGCTGCTCTACTCTCCCCAGCAGATGAACCAGCTGGGCGCCGACTCCTTCGAGCAAATGAAGAAGCAGGAGAAGGTGAGCAAGGATGCCAAACTCAACGCCTATGTCTCCTGTGTTGCCAAGGCTGTGACCGCCCAGGTGCCAGCCAGCTATGGCATCACCAACTGGGAAGTGGTGGTGTTTGACTCCAAACAGGTCAACGCCTTCGCCCTGCCCGGCGGCAAGATCGGGGTCTACAGTGGCCTGCTCAAGGTGGCCAAGAATCAGGATCAGCTGGCGACCGTCATCGGCCACGAGCTGACTCATGTGCTGGCCCAGCACTCCAACGAGCGACTCTCGCGCAGCCAGCTGGCGGGGATCGGTCTGGCGGCCGCCGACATTGCCATGGGCACCAGCGAGTATCGCGGCGCCACCATGGCCGCCCTTGGCCTCGGGGTCGAGGTGGGGGTGATGCTCCCCTATGGCCGCACTCAGGAGAGCGAAGCGGATCGGCTCGGACTTGAGCTGATGGCGCGTGCCGGGTTCAATCCGGCCGAGGCGATCCCCCTGTGGCAAAACATGAGTGCCGCCGCCGGTGGCAACACCCCGCCGCAACTGCTCTCAACCCACCCGAGCAACGAGAACCGGATCGCCGAGTTGCAGGCGCAACAGGCGCAAGTGCTGCCGCTCTATGAGCAGGCCCGCGCCAACGGTCTGGTGCCCCAATGCAAGGCATAAGCCTGCGCATGGCGCGCAGCGACGATGCCGCCGCCATGACGGTGATGCAGCGAGCCAGCTGGCTCGCTGCCTATGGCAAGGTGCTCGGTGCCGACCTGCTGGAGCAGCTGGACGTCACCGCCCATCTGCAGATCTGGCAGAGCCGTCTGGCCGAGCCGGGCCCAAGGCCCATGCTGCTTTGTCTCGATGAGGTGGTGATTGGCCTGCTCTACTGGCAACCACAGCAGGAAGCGGGGCAGAGCAGCGCCCTGATCCGCGCCTTTTACCTCCATCCCGACCATTGGC
Source organism: Aeromonas sp. R10-2 (assembly GCF_040908445.1). Lineage (NCBI taxonomy): Bacteria > Pseudomonadati > Pseudomonadota > Gammaproteobacteria > Aeromonadales > Aeromonadaceae > Aeromonas > Aeromonas sp. R10-2. Next base: position 17,066 of record NZ_JBFODS010000035.1, read on the forward strand.
GACAAGGCTATGGCAAACGGCTGTGGCAGGCGGTGGCGATGCAGATGCGCCGCGCCGGCTGCCATAGCGTCAAATTGTGGCTGCTCGATGGTAACCACATCGGCGAGGGGTTCTACCTGCGCCGTGGCTTCGTCTTTGATGGCGAGGAGCGTACCCTGATAAGCCTCGGGCAGCCCTGCCTGCAGCGACAAATGAGCCGTTTGCTCTGATCACTCTCCCGTTTTTCGCCTTCGGTCACTTTATTTTTTTTGCGAATTAATACAATGTCCCCCTTGGAACAGAGTTGGATAAACACGGGCTGACAAGGGAGTGCTGGCATGTATTACGGCTTTGATATCGGTGGCACCAAGATCGCTTTTGCGGTCTATGACGGTGCATTGAACCTCTGCCACGAGGAGCGCATGAGCACCCCGGGCAACGATTACGAGGGGTTGCAGCAGCTGATCCGCTCCCGGGTCGAGCAGGCGGATGCCCGCTTCGGCGCACGGGGCTCGGTCGGTATCGGTTTTCCCGGTGTCATCAATAGCCAGGATCACAGCATAGTGGCGGCCAATCTGCCCTCCATCAATGGTCGCCATCTGGGCGCAGATCTGGCCGAACTGCTGGAGCGGCCGGTCAAGGTGGATAACGACGCCAACTGCTTCCTCTGGTCCGAAGTGCATCAGGGTGCCGCCGACGGCGCCGGCAGTGCGCTCGGCGTCACCATCGGTACCGGCATCGGCGGCGCTGTTTATCTGGCGGGCAAGCTTATTCAGGGGCGCAACTGGCTGGCTGGCGAGATTGGTCACTACCCATTGCCCGCGACCATGCTGATGAAGTACCCCGAGTTGCCCCGTCCCCGTTGCGGCTGCGGCCGTCTGGTCTGTTTTGAAACCTATGCCTCCGGCACCGGTCTGGAGCGTCTCTATCACCATTTCCATGGCCAGCGCGCCACGGGTCACCAGATTGTGGGGCGCTTCGAGGCCCATGAACCCCATGCGGTCGAGACGGTCGACTGCTGGTTGGAGATCATGGCCGCCGGGCTTGCCACCGCCATTTCGGTGATTGATCCCGAGGTGGTGGTATTGGGGGGCGGCCTGAGCGGCCTGCCCGCCCTCTATGAACAGCTGCCGCTGCGTCTGCCCGGCCACTTGCTGCCCGGGGTCGCCCTGCCCGAGATCCGCCAGGCCCGCTTCGGCGGTGCCGGTGGTGTGCGCGGCGCAGCCTTGCTCAATCTATGAGATCAGATGTGGGGTCTGATCTCCACGAAAAAGGAGTCCTCATGACCCGTCTTGAAATCTGTATCGACAACCTGGAATCCCTGTTTACTGCCCAGCAATCCGGGGCGGATCGCATCGAGCTCTGCTCTGCGCTGGGTCTGGGCGGCCTGACCCCCTCCTACGGTTTTATGCAGCATGCAGCCCGCCATGCCACCGTGCCGGTTTATGCCATGATCCGCCCGCGTGCCGGGGATTTTTGCTTCAATGACGGCGAGTTCGAGATGATGCTGCAAGATATTGCGGCCGCACGTGCTGCGGGGCTGCAAGGGGTGGTGGTCGGTTTGCTGGATGAGGAGGGGCGGGTGCCTGCCGCCAAGCTCAAACAGCTGGTGGATGCAGCAGGATCGTTGGGGGTCACCTTCCATCGCGCCATCGACCTCTCCTCCGACTGGCGCCTCGATCTGGAGACCATAGTCGCTGCCGGTTGTGAGCGCATTCTGAGCTCGGGCCATGCGCCGACCGCGTTGGCTGGGCTGGAAACCCTGCAGGAGATGCAGCAGGCGCTGGCGGGGCGTGCCAGCCTGATGCCGGGGGCCGGGGTCAATGCCGACAACGTGCGTACCATCATCGAGTTCACCGGGGTGAGCGAAGTGCATATGTCCGGCATGGGCTGGCGCGGCGGCATGGTGCCGCACGGAGTGAATATGGGCACCTCGGATGATGGCCGGGTCAATATCACCGATGGCGCCAAGGTGGCCGCGGTCAGAGCCTTGCTGGATCGCGGTTAAGCAGATCGCCGCCGTTGGGCGGCGTTCATCCGCATCTTGTGTGAAGTTCCTCCCACTGACGGGGAAATCAGGGGCGCCCCGGCAGCACCCCGGCCAAAAGTCTGATATTATCCCGCCTCTTTACTACATGGATCTGGAGCAACATCTCAATGTCCCAATACGACTCTATCGAACAGAAGGCCAGCTATGGCATCGGCCGCAACATGGGTGATCAGCTGGCGCAGCAAGCCTTCGCCGGTCTGGATATCCCGGCCCTGCAACAAGGTCTGGCAGATGCCCTGAATGGTCTGGAGTTCGCGGTCAGCCGTGACGATATCAATGATGCCTTCCAGGTGATCACTGCGCGTATGCAAGAAGAGCAGGAAGCCGCCGCCAAGGCCGCTGCTGCTGACGGCGAAGCCTTCCTGGCTGACAACGCCAAGCGCGCTGAAGTGAAGGTGACTGACTCCGGTCTGCAGTACGAAGTGCTGGTAGAAGGCAACGGTGCCGTTCCGGTAGCCGGTCAGTCCGTGCGTGTGCACTACCACGGTACCTTTACCCACGGTGGTGTATTCGACAGCTCCGTTGCTCGCGGCCAGCCGGCTGAATTCCCGGTGACCGGCGTGATCGCTGGCTGGGTTGAAGCGCTGCAGCTGATGCCGGTTGGTTCCAAGTGGAAGCTCTACATCCCCCACGATCTGGCCTACGGTGCCCGTGGCGCGGGCTCTATCCCGCCTTACTCTGCACTGGTATTTGAAGTCGAGCTGCTGGACATCCTGTGATCCTGCTGGCTTGATGCAAACGGCGACCCTCGGGTCGCCGTTTGTTTTTGGGTTATGTGATAGACAGTATTTGTCGCGGTCAGCAGGTTGGAGAGCAGAAAAGGGCGGCTTTTTTGCGCCATTGACTGGTTGTTTCAGAAACGGGAACAGGCATACTGCGACTCATTAGAGAGGATATGGAGAACCCGATGAGCAATAAGATGAAGAATGTAGCGGGGCTTGCTCTGTTGCTGCTGAGCATTCCGGCCAGTGCCGATGCCATGCGCTGCAAGAACGCCCTGATCAGCGAGGGTGACAGCACCGCCGAAATGCTGCTCAAGTGCGGCGAGCCGATGTTGCGTGAAGAGCTCAACCGCAACGAGGAGAACCAGTTTGGCAACATGGTGCAGGTCAAATATGGTGAACGCTGGACCTACAACCTCGGCAAGAACGAGTTCATGCGCTTTGTGACGGTGCGCAACGGCATCATTACCGATATCGAAAACGGCCCGCGCGGCGAGTAGCCGGCGGGCAAAGCATGGATGCACAACAGACAGTAGGGCAAGACCCTTTGACTCACATGTCCGGCAAGGGGTTGTGGTGACCAAGTTGTCTGACCGCCAGATTGATCTGGCGAGCCAGTCTTAGCCGCTGGCGGCAGGTCAGGCCATGGAGGCTGATCCTGCCTGCGTTGAATTCAAATGTCCCCAGCGACTCGATGGCAAAATAGCCTCGATGAAAGCTCTTGATGTAGCGAGCGATCTGCCGTAGGGATAACTGCTTGAATACCTTCATCACACGGTTCCCTGATTGCCTGGACAGGGCACACTATGGTGTCGGTCGATGACACTGATATGACGGTTTATAAAGATTTGTGTGAATCCTTATTTTGCCTGTGGGCTCGGCAAATTGACGGCATCATCGAAAAAGTTGTGCCATGGCAAACCACCGCACCGATATACTGCGGGCTTGAATGGAACAAATAAAAGGGCCTGTGCGTGGAATGGGTTGATGTGGTGGACGAGGATAACCGGGTGATTGGCGTGGCCGAGCGAGCCAAGGTGCGGCGGGAGAATCTCTGCCATCGCGCCAGCTATATTCTGGTGCTCGACGACGCGGATCGGATCCTGGTGCAGCGACGCACCCTCAGCAAGGATTTCTGCCCCGGTATGCTGGATGCCTGCGCCGGTGGCGTGGTCACCACCGGTGAGGAGATGGAGCGCTCCGCCCGCCGCGAGCTGGCCGAAGAGCTGGGGATTATGGATATTCCACTGCAGGGCTTTGGCAGCTTTTATGCTGAAGGGGAAGGCTACCGGGTTTGGGGCGGCCTCTTCAGTTGCCGTTATCAGGGGCCGCTGCAGTTGCAGGCCGAAGAGGTGAGCGCGGTGCACTGGATGAGCCTGGCCGAGATTGCCGAGCGCGCCAGCGAATTTACCCCCGACTCCCTGCTCGCCATCGCCACCTGGCAGGCAAGGCGCTGACCAACTTCATATATTTTCTTCTCCAGAGACAAGACGGGCAGCCTGATGGCTGCCCGTTTGCATTTGTGCATTGACTTGGCCTGCTACACCAGCTTGAGGCGTCGGTTGGTGCGCCCGCAAGCGCTCGGCTTGGCGAGCCAGTGACCTTGCCAGTCGGTGGCTAGCCGCAGCAGCGGATACTCCAGATCGAGCCGGGTCACCACCAGCTGGCCTGTTTCATCGCCACTCACGGGATTGCCGCTGGCGGGATCGATGATTTCGACGATGCAACTCTCGTTGACGATAAAGCCCTGACCGGGCTGACTCTCGTAGGCCACCACCCCCACATCCTGCCATACCAGACAGTTGAGGGCCGCAATGCCGTGAATGGCGCGCAGCGGCGCGGTTTCGGGATGGGTGGCTTCGCACAATAGGGCGCGGCGCAGCGAGTCGCTCGGGATCTCCGCCGCCTCGGCCGCTTCCAGCAGGTCGAGCAGGGTCACCAGCGGGCCGACGTAGCCGGTGGGTTGATAGCGCAGCAGTGCCTCCAGCTGGCGCTGGGTATCATGGGGGCCGCAGGGTACCACTGGAGCCCCCAGCTGGCGGGCGCCGTTATCGAAGATAAAGGCGGTGGGGCCAGCGTGATAGTCGTGGCCGTTGAGCATCACTTCCCCCGCCTTGAAGCCGGCGGCAAACAGCGCCCGGGCGGCGCCCCACCAGTCTGCACCCGCATACTCGGGGATGGCCAGCTGGCCCGGACAGGAGAAGACCCGCAACGCCTGACTGGCGGGGCGGCCGGTGAGACCGGCAAAGGGGGGATGAGCCTGCTGGGCGGCAAAGAGTTCTTTGCTGTCGAGCAGTGGCAGGGTGGCCAGCTCTGCCAGATCCTCGAGGCGGCACTGGCGATAGGCGCTGGAGTAACCGGCGCAGTATTGACTGACATGGGTAAGCTGATGATTGAGCTGGTCCAGTTGCTGCTGTTCACGCATGGTGGGGGGACGAATTTCCAGACCATCGTAATAGTGTTGCATGGGGCCTCCTGGCGCCGTGAAACCAGCTCAAGAGTAGTCTGCCCAAGGGGAAAATGCCTGCCGCTATCCATGGTCAGGCTCAGAGCCGCTGTTAGGCGGCATCGTCACTCTGGGATAAACTGGCGACTTCCCATCACGACTCAGGACGAGAAATCATGATTGCTGTAGGACACCCCCTGCCTGCGGGCGAATTTACCTTTATCACCGCCGAGGGCAAGCAGCTGCGGGATAGCCAGACGCTGTTCGCCGGTAAAAAAGTGGTGCTGTTTGCGGTACCCGGCGCCTTTACTCCCACCTGCTCCAATGCTCATCTGCCCGGTTATGTGGTGCTGGCCGATCAGTTTATGGCCAAAGGGGTGGATGCCATCTGTTGTCTGTCGGTCAACGATGCTTTCGTGATGCGGGCCTGGCAGACGGCCCAGAATGCCGAGGCGATCACCATGCTGGCGGATGGCGATGGCAGCTGGACCCGGGCGCTGGATCTGGCCAAGGATACCGGCGCCTTTGGCGGCATCCGTGCCCAGCGCTTTGCGTTGATCGCCAACGATGGTGTGGTCGAGCAGCTGTTTGTGGAGGCGCCGGGCAAGTTTGAGGTCTCCGATGCCGCGAGCCTGCTGGCTGCACTGTGAAATGTTAATCACGGTTTGATTTCCCCTTGAAATGGGAGGTGGCACAGCTACACTGGCGCCACTTTCCCATGGTGCCTGCCCGTTTGGGCTGGCGCTTCGTTGCAGATCACAAGAGATGAAGATCCTATGACCCTGGCTTTTGTTGCCCTGATTGCCGGACTGGCGCTGCTGGTCTGGAGTGCAGACAAGTTTGTCGACGGTGCCGCCGCCACTGCCCGTTATGCGGGGATGCCGCCGCTGCTGATCGGCATGGTGATCATCGGTTTTGGTACCTCGGCCCCGGAGATGGTGGTCTCGGCACTGGCGGCGTCCCAGGGCAATCCCGGGTTGGCGCTTGGTAATGCCTATGGCTCCAACATCACCAATATCGCGCTGATCCTGGGTCTGACGGCACTGATCAGTCCTATCGCGGTGGCCTCTCAGGTTGTGCGCAAGGAGATCCCGATCCTGCTTGGTATTACCCTGCTCTCCGGTGCCCTGCTGATCGATGGGCATCTGGGCCGGATGGATGCGGTCATTCTGGGGGCCGTCTTCGTTGCCCTGATGGGGTGGTCCATCTGGGCTGGCATGAATGGCAAGGGAGATGCGCTGGATACCGAGACAGCCGAGGATATCGAGAGCGAGGGGATGTCCCTCAAGAGCGCCATCTTCTGGCTGGTGGTAGGGCTGGTGCTGCTGATCGGTGCTTCCCGTCTGCTGGTCTGGGGGGCGGTGACCATCGCTCAGGCGCTTGGTATCAGCGATCTGGTGATTGGCCTCACCATAGTCGCGGTGGGAACCTCCCTGCCAGAGCTGGCCTCGTCCCTAATCGCCATTCGCAAGAACGAGCATGATCTGGCCCTTGGCAACGTGCTCGGCTCCAACCTGTTCAACACCCTGGCGGTGGTGGGGATCGCGGCGGGCATCCACCCGCTCGATGTGGCGCCGGAGGTGCTCACCCGTGACTGGAGCATCATGATGGGGCTGACCCTGCTGCTGCTGGTGATGTGTCTGGGCCGCAAGGGGCAGGGCCGCATCAACCGGCTGGAGGGGGGCGTGCTGCTCACCTGCTTCGTTGCCTATACCGGCTGGCTGCTGACCAGTCAGTTTATCTGATAGGGGTTGGTGAAATGAGAGAGGGGGAAGCTCACGCTTCCCCCTCTTGTTTTTGCCCAGTGAACCTGTTGGCGAGCGGTGTGCTCAGGCTACTGCCACCAGCTTCTGCCCCTTCTGACTGCTGTCCAGAATGAGGATGCTGGCCTTGGGGAAGAAGTTGAAGGTGGAGGCCGAGGCCCAGGTGTAGGCGCCCATTACCTTGCCAACCACCAGTTCGCCGATAGCCAAGTCCGGCAGCATGATACCATCGCGGATCACATCCACGCTGTCGCAGGTCGGGCCGGAGAGCACCGAGTTGTGTTGCTCGCCGCTGGCATAAGGCGTGCTCACCGGATAGGTGACGTGGTCATAGAGCTGGCCGTTGTAGCTGCCGTAGAGACCGTCATCCAGGTAGTACCAGATCTTGTCGCCGCGGTGGGCCTTGCCCATAACGCTTGAAACCGAAGTCATGGCCGGCGCGCTGATAAAGCGGCCCGGTTCGGCAATCTTCTGCACGGTAGCGGGCAACTTGGCCAGCGCTTCGCGGATCGGCGCGCAGAAGCCGTCGATATCGAACTCGCCCCCCTCATAATCCACCGGGAAACCGCCGCCGATATCCAGCACCCAGGGCTTGAGCCCGAGCGCCCAGGCCTGCTCCATGATCTCGCGGCAGGCGTCGATGGCCTGCACATGGCGACGGGCATGAGGCACTTGCGAGCCAACGTGGAACGACAGCCCCATCACCTTGATCCCCTTGGCGTGGGCCAGTTGCAGCAGCGGCAGCGCCTGCTCCGGAGTGCAGCCGAACTTCTTGGAGAGGTCGACCTTGGTCTCGGGGTTCGGGAAGCTGACCCGCAGCAGCAGTTTCACTTCGTCCTTGTAGGGAATGAACTTTTCCAGCTCCAGCGGGTTGTCGTAGACAAACACGGTGCAGCCGAACTCCAGCGCGTAACGGATATCGCTGTCGCGCTTGATGGGATGGGTATGAATGCAACGTCCCGGGCGAACCCCCTGACTGCGCACCAGATCCACTTCGCCATTGGTGGCCAGATCGAAACAGGCCCCCTCTTCCTTCAAGACAGAGACCACCGCCTCATGGGGCAGGGGTTTGAGTGCATAGTGCAATCGTACATCGGGCAGGGCGGCTGCCAGTGCCCGATACTGTTTGCGGACGGCTGCCTTGTCGAGCAGCAGCAGGGGGGAGCCGAATTGTTCAACCAGCTGACGGTAATCTTGTGCGACCACATCTTTTGCAACCAGGGTCTCGTTCATTCTCTTTTGGTCATCCTTAGGGGGCGTGATATGCCCAAGCCATATGCGATTGAACCGGCGACGGCCGGGTCAGGCGAGCGGTCCGGTGGGACCAACCGAACACAGTGCATAAATTGATAACAAAGTGCTTGGTTATGCAGCGGATTATCGGCTTATTGATTCTGTGTGCAAGCATTTTGATTGGATATGTCGGCAAGATTTTCTTGGCGAAACGAGAGGGATCACTGTTCTCTATCCGCCATTTTTCCCGTTTGGGCCACATTTGATCCGTGAGAGCCTAACTTGTTGATAGTTAACTAACATTTAACATTCTTGCCGCGGTTTTGGCGGTCACTAAAAAAATATAAATGGGGACGGCCAAGTGCGAGACAGCTCACATTTTTTGGATTAACATGCCGACTTCCTAATCCAAACTAGTTCGGATGAAGGTAGCAGGAGAGCGATGGGCAACCATCCACCGAAGAAGTGAATCTTTCAGGTACCGGGCAACCGGTGTGGACTGCTACTGGACGATACTCTGGAGAGACCCGTTAAATCGGGCGCCGAAGGAGCAAGGCACCATGACTACCCGCAAGGGCAGGCTGGCGCCGGAAACTCTCAGGCAAAAGGACAGAGGGGATGGGATGGTTGTACCTGGGCTTGGCCCGCATCCGATCGCCTCTGGCCGATCGCGACACCTATGGGAAGATCATCCTTCTCCTCCTTAATTTCTGTTTCTTAAGGAGGATGCATGTCATCAATTCAATCGGCGTTAACCGCCATCGATAGCTTTATCTGGGGGCCGCCCCTGCTGATCCTGCTGGTCGGGACCGGTATCTATCTCACCCTGCGTCTGGGTCTGCTTCAGGTCGTGCGCTTGCCACTCGCGCTGCGGCTGGTTTTTGGTCGCGATCAGGGGCAGGGCAAGCAGGGGGATGTCTCCAGCTTCGGCGCCCTCTGTACCGCCCTCTCTGCCACCATTGGTACCGGCAACATCGTCGGGGTGGCTACCGCCATCAAGCTCGGCGGCCCCGGTGCCCTGTTCTGGATGTGGATGGCGGCGCTGTTCGGCATGGCCACCAAGTACGCCGAGTGTCTGCTGGCGGTGAAGTATCGCGAGCAGGATGCCAACGGCCAGATGGCTGGCGGCCCCATGTACTATCTGGAGAAGGGGTTCGGCTCCAAGCCACTCGCCAAGCTGTTTGCCCTGTTCGGCATCGGCGTGGCTTTCTTCGGGATCGGTACCTTCCCGCAGGTCAATGCCATCTCCGACGCCATGAGCCTCTCCTTCTCGGTGCCCCGTGAAGCGACCGCCGTGGTGCTGACCCTGATCGTGGCGCTGGTGACCCTGGGAGGGATCAAATCCATCTCCAGCGTGTCGAGCAAGGTGGTGCCCTTCATGGCCATCTTCTACATCGTCGCCTGTCTGGGTGTGCTGGTGAACAACGCCAGCGCCTTGCCCGATGCCGTCATGCTGGTTATCGAGAGTGCCTTCACCGGCCATGCGGCGACCGGCGGCTTCGTCGGTGCCAGCATCCTGCTGGCCATTCAGTCCGGGGTGGCGCGCGGGGTCTTCTCCAACGAGTCAGGGTTGGGCTCTGCACCCATCGCGGCGGCGGCGGCCAAGACCGATTCCTGCGTGGAGCAGGGGCTGGTCTCCATGACAGGTACCTTCATCGACACCATCATCATCTGCACCATGACCGGCCTGACCCTGGTGGTGACCGGCGTGTGGAGCGGCGATGCAAGCGGCGCGGCCATGACCAGTCTGGCTTTTGCCCAGGGGCTGGATGCCCATGTCGGCCAGTATCTGGTGAGCATCGGCCTGCTGTTCTTCGCCTTTACCACCATCCTTGGCTGGAACTACTACGGCGAGCGCTGCACCGAATACCTGTTCGGGGTTAAGGCAATCAAGCCCTATCGTCTGGTCTATCTGGCGCTGGTGGCGAGCGGTGCTTTCCTCCATCTGGACATGATTTGGCTGCTGGCCGATATCGTTAACGGCCTGATGGCGGTGCCCAACCTCATCGGCCTGATTGGCCTGCGCCATGTGGTGATCGCCGAGACCCGCGCCTACTTTAGCCGGGATCTGGATAGCGAAGCCGAGCCGGAGCCGCAGACGGCCTGAACGCCTCAGCCCGTTTCACGCTCCCCTTGAAAAGAACAAGCCACGACTCCGGTCGTGGCTTTTTTGTGCGCCGTGTCTCTGGATGGGGACTTTCCCTCTCCCTTCGGGATAAGGTCAGAATGAGGGGGATAGCCCCTCGCTCAGCAGGCTATCCAGACGAGCTCGCACCTTATCCACCAGTGCCTGATCGCTACCGCGCCAATCGATGCAGCTTGCCAGCGTAATGGAGGTTCCCGCCATAAAACGCAGCTCGCCGCCCGCCAGCTCGTAGAAGCGGCTCGCCATTCTGGTTCCCTCATCCACATCACCCGCCACCAGCAGCATGGCTTGTGCCAGCACGGCGCCCTGGTGATCCTGTCCCGGCGCCAGCCAGCGCTGGGCAGTGCCGGTGATCTTGCGTCCCCCGATCACCAGATTGTACTGACCATCGCAAAAGGATCCGGGCACAAAGTCATAGCTTCCCTCAAGTCCGTACTCCGCCAATAGGGTCAGCAGCGGGGCCCCCAGCAGCCGGTAGTAGTGGGCGAGATCTGTAGTGGTGCGGGGCAGCAGCAGGGAGAGGTTGAGAATGCCCGCCCCGTGGGGCACGGCGGTGCCACCGCTGTCGCGCACATGTACCGGCCAGCCTTCATCTGCAAGTTGCTGGCAGGCGGTTTCGTAACGGGGGAGGCGGGTATCTTTGCGAGTGACAATCAGGCATTGGGGCGCCTGCCACAGGTGAGCGCGGGGCTGGCCGTCATGGGCACAGTCGCGCAACCAGCACTGCTCTTGCGCCAGTATCTGTGCGGGTGAAGCGGTATCGGGGAGGGGAGAGAGCAGGGGATAGGGCATGGCGGCATCCTCAAAAAAGGCTGCCCAGCACACTACCCGTGGCGACAGGCAAGGTAAAGCCCCGCAAGTGCGGGGCTGTTTGCTATCGGTAGGCTGTGTCTCAGGAGTGACGCGCTTCGCGCTTGGGCAGCAGCAGGTTGAGCACGATGGCGGTAATGCCACCGGTGGCGACGCCGTAGGAGAGCACGCTCTTGGCCAGCTCCGGCAGGTGTTGCAGCACTTCCGGCACCTGCGCGACTCCCAGCCCCATGGCCAGCGACACCGCCAGGATCATCAGGGCGCGGCGATCCAGCTCCTCGCGGGCAATGATGCGCACGCCAGCGGCGGCGATGGTGCCGAACATGACGATGGTAGCTCCGCCCAGCACGGGCTCGGGGATCTGCTGCACCAGACTGGCGACCGCCGGGAACAGGCCAAGCAGCACCAGCATGGCGGCGATAAAGAGCCCGACGTGACGGCTGGCGACGCCGGTCAGCTGGATGACGCCGTTATTCTGGGCGAAGGTGGACATGGGGAAGGTGGAGAAAACTGCCGCCAGCATGGAGTTGGCGCCATCGGCCAGCACGCCGCCTTTGATCCGCTCCATATAGACAGGCCCTTCCAGTGGCTCGCCGGAGATATCCGAGGTGGCGGTCATGTCGCCGATCGCTTCGAGCGCCGTCACCACGAAGATGATGGCGAGCGGCACGAACAGCTGCCAGTCAAAGCCGAGACCGTAGTGAAGCGGAATGGGCACCATCACCAGCGGGCCGTCGAAGGTGGGGGCGCTCACTTTGCCCAGCAACAGCGCCACGGCATAGCCCGCTAGCATGGCGATCATGATGGCGGAGAGACGCAGCCAGGGGTTGCGACTGCGCTGCAGCAACACGATCAGGCCGAGCACCAGCAGGGAGAGGAAGAGGTTGGTGTGGCTGGCGAAGCTGCCATCAGAGAGGGCTGCATAGCCGCCGCCCATGCTGATCAGGCCCACTTTGATCAGGGTCAGACCGATCAGCAGCACCACTATGCCGGTGACCAGCGGGGTGATGATCCGTTTCACCAGATGGAGGAAGCGGCTCATCACCACGATAGTGAGTGCGGCAACCATCATGGTGCCAAACAATGTGCCCAGCAGATCCTCGGTGGGTATGGCCGCCTGTTTGAGGGCGAGACCGGAGGCGATGATGGGGCCGAGGAAGTTGAAGCTGGTACCTTGCACCGAGAGCAGGCCGGAACCGATGGGGCCGAAGCGGCGGGTTTGAATGAAGGAGGCGATGCCGGACATGACCAGCGACATGGAGACGATATAACGGGTGTCGGCGGCAGGGAGGCCGAGGGCATTGGCGATAATCAGGGGCGGGGTAATGATGGCGACAAACATGGCGAGCATATGCTGCAGGGCGGCGAACAGCGTCTGGGGCAGAGGCGGGACATCCTCTATGCCATAGACCAGTTCGCTATGGGCTCGCCTGGGGGGATGTGCCTCTCGATTGGCGCGTGTGACAGCAGCCTGTTCCATAAGTACCTCGAATTGTGTGGGGAGGGGGAGAAAATTGGGCGCTATTGTAGTGATTGAAATGAGGCTGACCAGCGCTAATTATGCAAAAAAAGGTTTATTTTTTGATGGGTTGAAACGTTTGCGCGCTGCGATTATCATCTGTCGGTTTGTGTGACCGACCTCTCCTTTTTATTCTCCCCGCTAATAACAATTTTACCACTTTGTAGGTGTAGAATGAGCCCTCAGTATTCATCGTGGAGACTCTGGATGCTCAAGTTGTCAGAGTTCTGGAGTGCGAGGGTTCACTCCGAAGACTTTACTCGTACTCGCATGGGCTTTATGACGGTGCGTTTGCGCCTGCTGACCTGCTTGCTGATGCTCGGATTGCCCGCCTGGGCCGTGGTGGATTGGCTGACTTTGCCCGCCGTTCATTTTGAGCAGCTGTTTCAGGCCAGGATCTTCTGCACCCTGGCGCTCTCGCCACTTATTCCGCTCTCGTACCTCATCCACTTCAAGCGGGAACGGATGAAGCTGGCCCTTGGCTATCTGATGGCCGTGATGATGCTCTTCTCCCTCTTCTGCCTGAACAGCTTTGGCGCGGGACAGGAGTTGCAGGCGGGCTATGCGGCTTTCCCCTATCTGCTGATCACCCTGTTTGCCATCTTCCCCATCCCCCTCTCCCTCGGCTTGCAACTGGCAGGCGTGGTACTGGTGACCATGCTGCTGGGCCACTGGCTGCTGGTGGGCCAGAGCATCTGGAGTCAGGCCACCCTGAATCAGGTGTGGGTGCTCGGCATGTTTACCATGGCCAGTTGCTGGGTGCAGTGCGGCCAACTCAACATGCTGCTGCGGCTCTATCGGGAATCGACCACCGATGAGCTGACCGGCATGATGAACCGCCGCCTGCTGATGAAGCAGCTGGAGCAGGCCAGAATCCGGCTGCAACTCAAGAAGAAGCCCTTTGCGGTGATGCTGCTGGATCTCGATCGCTTCAAGCGGATCAACGATATCTACGGCCATCTGGCGGGGGATGCGGTGCTCAAGGAGGTGGCTACCACCCTGGGGGAGCAGCTGGAGCCTGACATGGTGCTGGGGCGTTATGGCGGCGAAGAGTTTGCCATCCTGATGCACAACTGCGCCGATCCGGCGCTGGCGAGCAAAATGGCCGAGCGGCTGCGCATTGCTGTCGAGGCGCGGCTGGTGAAGAGCCCCACCTCGGACGAATTGCTGGAGGTGACGGTGAGTATCGGGATTGCCATGGCCCGTTGTGATGACACCATCGATATTCTGATCAACCGTGCCGACGAGTGCCTCTATCAAGCCAAGATGGCGGGACGCAACTGCGTGGTGGTCGAGGGGCAGAACCGCGCAAAAACAGATGCCGCCTGAGGGCGGCATCCTGTTGGCAATGAGCTGGTGCGATCAGGCCAGCTTGTACTTGCCGGAGAGCTGCTGGGCCAGCAGCTTGAACATGTTGAAGACCGCCATGGTCTTGCCGGTCGGGGTACCATCTTCGGCCAGGAAATACTCCCCCTTGAACACCAGAATATCCCCCTTCTGCTCCACCGAATCGGCGCGCATACCGTGGATGAAGTCTTCATGCTCTTTGATGATCTTGTTGGCCATCTCAAGCAGGGCCGTCTCGGTGATCAGCTCTTTCTGTGGTTGCATGCTCGTCTCCTTAAACGACTACTGGACAGGGAAACCGTGGATCCCTGCCTCTGATTGAAGAGGCGCCCAGCATACTGCAAACAGGGTTTTTCTGTCATTGATATGACCCCGATTTGTGGCTGTTTATCCGATCACCAGATTCTTCAACCAGCAGCGTTGGCGAATACGGCGCTGCACCAGCAATACCTTGCTGAGCTCCTCCAGCAAGACCACCGCCACCACCCAGGAGAGGGGCCAGCCGAGCAGCGTGACCGCCACCCAGGCGAGCGGGATGCCGATGCACCACATGCCGACGATGTCGATGAAGATGCTGTAGTTCACATCGCCGCCAGAGCGCAGCACTCCGATGATCCCCACCATGTTGAACACCTTGAGCAGCATCCCGAGGCACATGATGCCGAGCACCTGTCCCGCTTCCGTCATCAGATCGGGGGGCAGGTTGCCGACCCACTGCAGCAGGTTGGCTTGCAGCAGCCAGACGATGATCCCCACCAGCAGCGCGCCAATCGGTGCCAGCAGCAGGAACAGCTGGGAGTGCTGCCAGGCGACCTCGTACTCCTCGGCCCCGAGCCGGTGGCCGAGCAGGGTGGAGCAGGCCACCGCCAGTCCGAAGAAGAGGGAGATCAGGATGCTCTCCAGGGTGCCGAGGGTGGTCATGATGGCCAGCGAATCGGTGCCAAGATGGGCGTAGAGAAAGCCGTAAATCAGCATGCCGAAGGCCCAGAGGCCGTCATGGAACAGCAGCGGCAGGGCGATCAGGGTAAAGCGCACCACCTCCTTGCGCTTGAAGGCGGCCAGCCAGTCTGGTGCGCGCGGGATCAGGCGCGCCTCATAACGCTTTACGTAGAGCAGCAGCAGGGCTGTCTGCAGCAGCCGGGAAATGGTGGTGCCCCAGGCCGAGCCGGCCACCCCCATCGCCTCGAAGCCGAAGTGACCGAAGATAAGGGCGTAGTTGAGGATGACGTTGGCGATGATAGCGATAATGCCGATGCGGGTCGGCGCGGCGGCATTGCCGACCGAGCGCAGGGCTGATTCCAGCGGCACTACGATAGCGGTACAGAGGATGGTGGCGCCGGTGATCATCAAGAATTGATCCGCCAGTGCCCGCAGCGCCGGATCCTGACTGGCAAAACCCAGCACGCTGCCCGGTGATAACACATAGATGAAGGCAAAGGGCAGGGTGACCAGCAGGGCGCCCACTATGGCCAGCGCCAGGGAGCGGCGCACCCCGGCCATCTCCCCGCGCCCGAAGTATTGTGCTGCCAATACCGAGACCCCGCCCGCGAGGCCCGCTATCACCAGCAGATTGAAGAAGAAGACCCGGTTACCCAAGCCGACCGCCGCCACAGCCGTGGTGCCAAGCTGGCTCACCATCATGATATCGATGAGGCCGAGCAGGGAGAACATCATGGATTGCAGCGAGACAGGCAGGGCCAGCCGCCACAATCGGGTCATGAACTCGCGATCGGTGGTTTGTTTTAAAATCGCTTGCCAATAATTCATAGTTGTTAACCGGGTATGAGAAAAGCAAGGTTTGTCAGGGGTATGATAGGGGCTGACGAGGCTCTTCTCACTGTGAGTAGCTCTCGATTTTCTTGTGTAAAACTATCCTGTTGAGGTGTTATGCCATTTGCCAGCGAGTGTCTGGAGATAGCGCCAGCCTGTGAAGAGCAGATGCTGGGACGTGAAGGGCTGCCCCTGCTCGGCGAGGCTGGGATCTTCCTGACCGGCCTCTCACGGGTGCGGGATCACTACCTCATCCGTCGCAATCGCCCCGAGTTTCACATCCTGATGGTGAGTCACGATGAGGGGGGCGCGCTGCTCACCGACGAGGGTGAGCAAGCCATTCCGGCCGGGTCACTGATTTTCCTGCCCGCCGCCGTGCCCGGTGGTCTCAAGCTGATTGGCGAAAGCTGGCAGATCAGCTGGATTTTGCTCGATGACGTGTCGCGCTGGCAGCACCTGCATCGTCTTGGGCACCGTATCTGGCAAGGGGATGGCGGCGATCAGCTCTACCATCTGCTCAGCCTGATGCAGGGGGAAGGGGTTCGCTCCCCGCTGCAACCTCAACTGCTCAGCCTGTTGCTGGCGCTGCTGGAGCGCACCCTGCAAGGGGAGGTACGCGGCACCCCTGAACTCAGATTGCAGGCACTGTTTCGCCGGGTGGAGGCGCGCCTGGACGAACCCTGGAGTGTCGCCCTGCTGGCCCGGCAGATGGCCTGCTCGGTGCCCCATCTGCATCGCCTCTGTCAGCAAGCGTTCGGTATGGGGCCGATGGCGAGGGTGACCGAGCTCAGAATGAACAAGGCGCGCCAGCTGCTGCTCTATACCAACTGGCCACTTGGCGAGCTGGCGGCCCGGGTCGGTTACAGCGATGGGGCCAACTTTGCCAACCGCTTTCGTCGTCTGACTGGTCAGACCCCCGGCGCCTTTCGTCGACTGGGTCGCAAACCTTTTGCAACGGATGTGCAAACTCTTTGAAATTAATGAGACAAGCCCCTAGGATCGGCGGGTCCCTGCGTCTAGCTAACCGTTTAGGTACCAAGATCCATGTTTGAAGATAATAACCAGAAACGTCCTCTCTACATTCCCTACGCCGGTCCCGCCCTGCTGGAGACCCCTTTGCTCAACAAGGGCAGCGCCTTCACCAGCGAAGAGCGCAGCAACTTCAACCTCGAAGGTCTGTTGCCCCAGAATATCGAGACCATCGAAGAGCAGGCCGAGCGTGCCTATCGCCAGTTCATGGCGTTTGGCAACGACATGGACAAGCACATCTACCTGCGCAACATCCAGGATACCAACGAGACGCTCTTCTACCGTCTGCTGCACAACCACCTGACCGAGATGCTGCCCATCATCTACACCCCGACGGTGGGCAAGGCGTGCGAGGAGTTCTCTAACATCTATCGCCGCGCCCGTGGCCTGTTTATCTCCTATCCGGACAAGGACAGGATCGATGACATGCTGCAAAACGCCACCAAGCAGAACGTCAAAGTGATCGTAGTGACCGATGGCGAGCGGATCCTGGGTCTGGGTGATCAGGGGATCGGCGGCATGGGCATTCCCATCGGCAAGCTGTCGCTTTACACCGCCTGTGGCGGCATTTCGCCCGCCTACTGCCTGCCGGTGGTGCTGGATGTCGGCACCAACAACCAGCAATTGCTGAATGACCCCTTCTATATGGGGTGGCGCAATCCGCGTATCTCGGGGGATGAGTACGCCGAGTTTGTCGATGCCTTCATTCAGGCGGTCAAGCGCCGCTGGCCCGATATCCTGCTGCAGTTTGAGGATTTCGCCCAGAACAACGCCATGCCACTGCTCAACCGCTACAAGAACGAGCTCTGCTGCTTCAACGACGATATTCAGGGTACTGCGGCGGTGACGCTGGGCAGCCTGATCGCCGCCTGCAAGGCCTCCGGCGCCAAGCTCTCCGAGAAGCGGGTTGCATTCCTCGGCGCGGGCAGCGCCGGCTGCGGCATCGCCGAGCAGATCGTGGCACAGATGAAGGCTGAAGGGCTGACCGATGCCCAGGCACGCAGCCGGGTCTTTATGGTGGATCGCTTCGGTCTTATCACCGACAAGATCCCCAACCAGCTCGACTTTCAGCGCCGCCTCTCCCAGCCGGTGGAGCGGATCGCTGACTGGCCGGTGGGGGACAATATCTCCCTGCTGGAGGTGATGGAGCACGGTCGCCCGGACATCCTGATTGGGGTCTCCGGTCAGCCGGGGCTGTTTACCGAAGAGGTGGTCAAGACCATGCACAAGCACTGTGCCCGTCCCATCATCTTCCCGCTCTCCAACCCCACCTCCCGGGTCGAGGCGACGCCGGCAGACCTTATCCGCTGGACCGACGGTCAGGCGCTGGTGGCCACCGGCAGTCCGTTTGCACCGGTGGAGCACAAGGGCAAGCGCTACGTCATCGCCCAGTGCAACAACTCCTTCATCTTCCCGGGGATCGGTTTGGGTGTTATCGCCTCCGGTGCCACCCGGGTGACTGACGCCATGTTGATGTCGGCCAGTCGCGCGCTGGCGGAGTGCTCGCCGCTGGTGAAAGGGGAGGAGGGTTCTCTGCTGCCGGATCTGGCGGATATCCATCAGGTCTCCCGCTACATCGCCAAGATGGTGGCCAAGACCGCCATGCTGCAGGGCAAAGCGGTGCAGACCCCGGACGAGGTGATCGATCAGGCCATCGACGCCAACTTCTGGCATCCGGAATATCGCCGCTACCGTCGCACCTCGTTCTGATTTCTGCGCAAAGACGCAAAGCAAAAGGGATGCCTCGGCATCCCTTTTTACTGCACGTCTGACATGGTTATCGCCTCAAGATCAACTACTCGCTGCCGCCCTGTACGCCGGTGACACGCACCTCTACCCGGCGATCCGGCCCAAGGCAGTCGATGAGCGCCGCCTTAGCTTTGATGGCATTACACTGGTTGCCGGTGACCGGATTGCTCGCGCCATTGCCCTGGATGCTCACCTTGTCGGCAGGCAATCCCTTGCTGATCAGAAAGTCGGCAACGGTTTGGGCCCGAGCTTCTGACAACCTCTGATTATTGGCATCCGAGCCGATACGGTCGGTATACCCCATCACGACCGCACTGCCATCCTTGGGCTGCACGTCGACGATCTGCTTGCACTTGTTTTTATTGCTGCGAAAAATCGCCAGCAAAGTGGATAGCGAAGGCTTTGGACTCTCATGATGCATTGGCGTCATGGACAACAGACCGGACAAGAAGCGCTTTTTAGTGCTTATCCAATACCTTACAGGCGCAACTACTTTATGCTTTCGAGACGGGGCAGGCAAGGGCAGGGAGGCGGGAGTGAGGGATGCAAGCGAGAACTAGACAAACAAAAAGGGATGCCGCAGCATCCCTTTTTTTCGCACTATCTGAACGAGGTCAGATTATTGCTGAACTTCTTGTACACCAGATACGCGAACTTCTACGCGACGATCCGGAGCCAGGCAGGAGATCAGTTGAGCTTTAGCGGTTACGCCGTTGCACTTGGTGCCGGTAACCGGGTTGGCTTCGCCACGACCTTCGATGGCAACTTTGCTGGCAGCCATACCTTTGCTTACCAGGAAGTTGGCAACGGTGCGGGCACGGGCTTCAGACAGCTTCTGGTTGTAAGCGTCGGAACCGATACGGTCGGTGTAACCAACAACAACAGCGTTGCCATCTTTCGGCTGGAACTCAACGATTTGCTGATACAGACCGTTCAGGGCTGCAACGCCTTCAGGCTTCAGGGTGTCTTTGCCGAAGGCAAACAGCACGTCTGAGTTCAGGGCGAAGTTCTTCTCTACCACTTGCGGAGCAGGAGCCGGCGCTTCTTCAACAACCGGAGCAGCTACCGGAGCTACGTAGGAAGTACGGAACGGGTGGTATACCGCTTCCAGAGTAGCGATGCTCTGGTTGGCTTTGTAACGCTCACCGTTGGCGTGCAGGTCAGCCACGTCCCACATGTAGCGGTAGCGAGCTTGCAGATCCAGCGCGTCATTTACCTTGTAAGTCACACCAGCACCGGCCAGCGGGGAAACTTTAGTGTCGCTGGTGCCCAGACCATCGGTGTGACCCCAGTAGGCGCCGCCTTCAGCGAACAGGGAGAAGTCGTTGCCAACCGGCATACGGGCGATACCGGACAGGGTGGCACCCTGGCTCTCGTAACGGTTGCCGTCGGTGTTGCCACGACCGGTGTACTGGTAGCCCAGTTCGGTACCGAAGTTCTCGGTGAAGTTGTAACCCATGAAGGCGTTGGCAGCAGCCGCGTCTTCCTGGCCTACATTGGTGCTTTCCAGCTTGTTCAGGCCGTTGAAGTGAGTAGCACCGACACCGGCACCGAAGTAGATGTCGTCAGCGGCGTGAGCAGCGGTAGCACCCAGAGCAGCCATGGCGATGGCGATCATGGAAGGAGCCATTTTCATCATAAAAAAATCCTCGTTGAGATCGCACGTTATTCACGTGCTTCACACTTTGTAATTTATGTAAGCTGCAGGCTCCGCCGTACGGCTGGCGTCGAGTCTGGCAGATGACCCGGTATAACCGGGTTGCACACTCTCCTGGTGTGTCGAGTGCGCTGGCATGGCACGCAATGCGTGAGAAACCACTGCCAGGCAACTGATGTCATTCCGATGACGAGGCGCACTCTATGCCGATTTTAAAACATGATCAAGCTCACAAATGAGCCTTGTGGCAAATTGTGTCGTGCCCTTAACTGGCTGTTTATCCAGATTAATTAGTGATCCAGATAGGCCCTGTGCAGTTTCTTCTCCAGCTTCATATAGGCCTGAACCCAGTCGCTATGCGGGTTGGCTGGATTCGCTCTGGCGGCAAAGACCGCGAGGTAATCTGTCTGGGTTGCGCTCTGCAGCAGGGGGGTAAATGTCATCAAGAAATGTCGGGCCAGATAGGGGTCAAGGGGCCAGATGTTGAGGATAGCGCGAGCCACAGGCTGAACCGCAGCTGAACAGATGAAGTGGCGATGTCCCGCCTCCAGCCAGTTGGCCATCTCGCACATGCCCGATTCGGGCACCAGACCACCATCACCTTGAGTGGTTGCCAGAGCAATCGCCTGACCATTTACCGTGACGAGCTGCTCATTGTTATGCAGGGTGCCGTCGTGGCTGCGCAGGGTCAGGTCCGGGCATGCCTGTTCAAGAAACAGGCTGCAGCTCTCCGGCAGGGCGGCCAGCAGCTCGCTGGCGTGGCTGGACATCAAGGCCGGAAGCCAGAATGCTTCGGCGCGATATTGTTCACCTTGCAGGCGCTGTTGTGCCAGTTCTTCTGTGCTGGATACGGGGTGCAGGCGAGAGATAATGCCGGGAAACGCCATACTTATTCCTCTTAATGGGTATCTGGCGGATTATACGAGTTATTGGGGGGGCTACAATAAAGGTTTCTTTTCGAGACTGTTTACCTGAGGCGGCTGAGCGATTACCATCCCCCCTTGAAGGCAAGGGTTGTCGCCGAAAGGCGCTCATAAGATAGAGGCTCGACCATAACGAGTCCGAACAAAACTGATACACTTGACTACGAGTCGTCGCGAAAAATAAAAGGCGGAGTAAATCCGCCAAACGGAGTATGTAACATTATGAATTCAAATATCGTCACTGTTGGCAAGAAGATCCGTCAGATCCGTGAAGCGGTCGGTTTGAGCCGTCCGAAGTTTGCAGATTTGCTGGGTGTTCCTCCCACCACGCTGAAAAACTACGAACTGGGTTACCGTGAAGTTGGGGGCGCCTTCCTGGTTGCCCTGGCGCACCACCCGGATCTGCACAAGTTCACCCTCTGGCTGCTGGCAGACAAGAAAGTCGCCGAAATCGGCCAGATTGGCCCGGATGACCTCGCCAAGGCGTGATCATCGATGTGAATAGAAATGCCGCCTTCGGGCGGTATTTTTTTTGGGTTGCCGATCGATATTTTGATCTAACTCGCTTTGAATTATCCATGCAGGCCAACGAGAATAAGCGGCCCCGAAAAGTGGGCCCCTGGTGGTATCTGGCCACCTGAACACTATTACATTCAGGATGATATGAGCAATCGTATGGAGTATGGGTATGAGCAGTAATGAGTTGGATAAACGTTATGGCCTGATGACTGCCATTGCGATGGTGGTCGGCGTGGTGATCGGCTCCGGTGTCTTCTTCAAGGCCGATGATGTACTGCGTCTGACTGGCGGTAATCTGGCCATTGCGCTGCTGGCATGGGCGCTGGGGGCATTTTCGATGATCTTCGGCGCGCTGGTGTTTGCCGAGTTTGCCCAGCGGATCGAAAAGTCCAACGGTATCGTCGATTATGCCGAAGCGGCATACGGCAAAATGTTTGGTTATCTGGTGGGGTGGTTCAAAGGCGTACTCTATTACGCTCCTCTTTCCGCCATCCTTGCCTGGGTCGCCGCTCTGTACACCATGATCTTGCTCGGCAGTGATAATCCGACCAACTCTGGTACGACCTGGATACTGGCGGCTGTCTATATGACGGTCACCTATCTGATCAACTTCTATGCCCCGGCCCTGGCGGGCAAGCTGCAAGTGGGCTCTACCCTGATCAAGTTGATCCCGCTGATCCTGGTTGCCATTGTGGGCACCATTTCAGGCTTGCTCAATGGTGTCACCGTGACCAACTTTGTGCAGGCAATGGATGGGATAGGAAGCACCGGAGGCACTCTGGCCACGGCCGTGGTTGCCACCGCCTTCGCTTATGAGGGGTGGATCGCCGCTGTGACCATCAACAGCGAAATTCGCGATTCCAAGAAGAATCTGCCCAGAGCGCTGGTGATTGGCACCCTGATAGTCTTTGTGGTCTATGTCACCTATTTTCTGGGGATCGCCAGTGTCTTGCCGACGGACGAGATAGTGGCGCAAGGGGATAACGCGGTAAATCTCGCGACAACCAGCCTGTTTGGCGGGACTGCCTCGACCATTTTGACCGTGTTCGTGATTATCTCCTGCCTCGGCACCCTCAATGGTCTGGTGTTGGCGACCATGCGCATTCCCTACTCGCTGGCGATCCGCAATCAGGGGCCTGCCCCCAAGTGGATGAGCCGTATCGAACCGCATCACCACATGCCAATCAACTCGGCCCTCGCGGCAGCCTTGTTGTCGGTGATCTACTCAGTGCTGTGGTACTGCAGCATCAACGAGACATTCGGTCGTTACATCGCCCTGGACGAGATGCCGATCGTACTGATTTATGGCCTCTATCTGTTCCTCTATGTCTGGTACATGCGCACCTTTACCGAGTTGGGCTGGATAAAGCGGTTTGTGATCCCGACCTGCGCCACCCTGGGTGCGCTCATCATTCTGTATGGCGGTATCACCAATCCCAGTCTGGGACTCTATCTGCTGGTCTCTGTGGGAGTGATTCTGCTCGGGTTGCTCTTCTACCGTAAGGAGTGACCGGGTAAGTAAGTTGAAAAAAAAGCGCCGGATGGCGCTTTTTTCATGTGTAAACCGCAGCATGTCGACAACTAACTGCCCAGCAACCCGAGGCGGCCGAGTTCATCCTTGAGCTGATCGAGGTTGCGCTCGACGCAGGCTTCCCCCTCGTTGATGGCGTCGCTGGCGCGATGAAAATCCATGATGGAGAAGCTGCCAAGGCGCGGGCAGAGCTGGATCTCCGGCGGGTCGCCCGCCATCCGGGCGCGGGTAATGCGCTCCTGCATGATGTTGATGGAGCCGCTCATCACGCTCCACAGACCCGGGGTGGCTGGCGCGGATTCACCGCGATTGAGCCACTGGCTGAGCAGGCCCATGCTGCCCGGTTGATCCGGCTCGTCGGTCCAGGGCTGGTGCAAGTCGGTGTTGAGGTTGACGGCGATCACCACCTCGGCCCCCATGGCGCGGGCCAGCGAGATGGGCACCGGATTGACCACGGCGCCATCGACCAGCCAGCGGTCGTTGACCCGGGTCGGCGTGAGGATCCCCGGCATGCCACAGGAGGCGCGTACCGACTGGCGCAGCGGCCCCTGTTGCAGCCAGATCTCGCGGCCGGTATCGAGTTCGGTGGCGACACAGGCGAAGGGGATGGGCAGGCTCTCCAGCTCAGGATTACCCAGGTGGTTGGCGGCGAGGCCAAACACCTTCTCGCCACGAAACAGACCGCCGGAGAGGGCCGGGTCGAGCAGGCTGACCACCTGCAGACGGGTAAAGCCGCGCACCCATGACTCCAGCCGGTCCAGCTCACCGGCGGCATAGGCGGCGCCAACAAAGCTGCCAATGGAGCAGCCTGCGATGAGGTCGGGCTTGATGCCCAGTCGTTCAAGGGCGCGGATGACGCCGATATGGGCCCATCCTCTGGCGGCACCGCTCCCGAGAGCGAGCCCTACGCGGGGTTTACGTGGCACGACGTTCCTCCAAAAAGGGGTTGGAGCGACCAGCTTACTCCGCAAGTCAGGATGCGTCACCCTGCCATCTTTCGCTGCGGTTGCGCCCGTTGGCTTTGGCCTGATAGAGCGCCACATCGGCACGGCGCACCGCCTCATGGAGCGGGATGCCCGCCTCGTGGGGGTGATAGCCGAGGCTGATGGTGACCACCAGCCCGGGCTCGATGGCGGCCCAGTGATGTTCGGCTACGGCGAGACGGATTTGCTCTGCCAGCTCGCCGAGGCGGGAGGCATCACTGTGGCTAATCAGCAGTAGAAACTCCTCGCCACCCCAGCGGATCAATTTGTCCGACGGGCCGAGCTGCTGCTGGCAGAGCTGCACCAGCCGGATCAGCACCATATCGCCAACGGCATGGCCGAAGGTGTCGTTGACCCGTTTGAAGTGATCCGCATCGAACATCAGGATCCCGGCTTGCAGTCGCGCCAGCTCGCCCCCCTGCTCCAGGCGTTCCAGATAGTGGCGATTGAAGGCGCCGGTGAGGGCATCGTGACAGGAGAGGTAGTTGAGTCGCAGGTTGAGACGGTGGGACCTCAGGTTGGAGAGGGCCGCCAGCAGCATAAAGAGGATGGCGAGCAGGGTCGGTGTGGATTGGCAGAGCATGGCCCACGCCAGCGGTAGCAGAGTGACGTTGTGTACCAGTCGCAACGGGGTATCGGGGATCGCCATCGTCAGTTGCAATCGCCCCTGTCGCCAGCGGTACTCACCGGTGGGCGCTGGGTCCTGCGGGATCACCGGTTGGCGCGCACTGCTGGCCAGCACCTGATGATACTGATTGAGCAGCAGATACTCCCCCAGCGCCGGCGTCAGCTGATCGAGCTGCTGTTGCAGGCGGGTGAGCAGCACATCCATGCTGATCATCCCCACCAGGGTGCCGTCCTTGTAGAGGGGTTGCGACATGGTGATCATGGTGCCGAGTCCGAGAAAGTCTTCGTAAGGGCGGGAGAGAACCGTTCCCTTGTCCGGCGTGCGGGTCGTCAGCGCATCTTGCCAGAAGTACTTCTGGTAAAGGGCAGGGTAGAAGCGAAACCGGCTGGAGGGCTGCCAGGGGTAGAGGTAGATAAAGTTGTCCACCCCGATGAAGTAGACCCAGGCGATCTCTTTGGCCAGGTGTTCGCTGGCGGTGGCCAGCAGGGGGGAGAGGCTCAGGGCCAGATGTATGCGCGCCTCCCGCTCGCTGCCCGGTGGCGGCAGTGGCTCCGTACCGGTGAGGTTGCCTGCCAGCCCCGCGGGCAGGTTTGCGGGGAGCGTGTCCAGCGCCAGTCCATCCGGCAGTGCCTCGATGTGGCCATAGAGTTGGCGGGTCAGCACCGACTGGGGGTCGCTGCGCAGTCGCTCCTCGGCCTGACCGCGCATCGCCTCCAGAAAGACCTCAATCTGCTTGAACTGATCTCGCAGGTAGATGGCGCTGTTGAGGGTATCGCTCTGGTAGAGGCGTTCTATCTGTTTCAGGCTTTGCCGCAGGGTCAGACCAACCAGCAGGATGACCAGGGCAAACAGCAGCCAGGTCAGGCGGGTGAGAAAAGGGGTGGCTGACACATTGGGCATAGGCAACGATCGGACATGGAAAAGAGAGTGTCGTGAGTGTAAGCGAAGAGGGCGGGAAAAGAATCGAACCGTGCCAAATGGAGTGATCTTGCCCCCTTCCTGTTACGTTTTGTCACATTTATACATAGTCACGGCATAGTCTGGGGCTAAAATGGCCCCAATCTGGTTTTTCTTTCTCACTCTTCATGGATCGTTCGATGAAAATGCGTATCTGGCTCGGCTTGGGCCTTCTTCTAATCGTGGTTGCCGGCGTCTGGGCGCTGCGTCACAGCGAACCCGCCGCCAAAGCACCGGCCAGACAGGTCAATATCCGCACCCAAACCGTCAAGCAGAGTCTGGCTGAGCCGACCCTCAAGCTGGTGGGCAAGCTGGCGGCCAATCGCTCCGTCATCATCAGCCCCGAAGTGACCGGCCGCATCGTCAAGATTGCGGTGCAGTCGGGTCAGAGCGTGACGAAGGGGGATACCCTGATCGCGCTGGATGCGGGCAAGCAGCAGGCGGAGCTGGCCGAGCAGAGCGCCAGTCTGCGCGACGAGAACCGCAAGCTGAGTGATATGCGCAAGCTGGTGGCCCGTGGCGCCGTGACCCAATCCGAGCTGGAGGGGCAGGAGGCCACCGTGGCCCAGGTGCAGGCGCGCCTCGATGCCGCCCGCTACGAGCTCTCCCTGCGCACCCTGCAGGCGCCCTTTGCCGGTACCGTGAGCCTGATCGATCTCAGCGAAGGGGCGCTGGTCAACAGCGGCGATACCCTGCTGCATCTCGATGAGCTCGACAAATTGCGCCTCGATCTGGCGGTGCCGGAGCGCTACCTCTCCCTGCTGCGCCCCGGCATGGCGGTCACCGCCACCAGTACTGCCTGGCCGGATCAGCAATTTAACGGCACTCTCACCACCCTCGACAGCCGCGTCTCCAACGATACCCAGAACATCAAGGCGCGGGTGATGATCCCCAATGGCAACGGCCAGTTGCGCCCGGGCATGCTGCTCAATGTGGAGCTGGCGCTGCCTGCCCAGCAGCTCACCCTGATCCCTGCCCAGTCGGTAGAGTATGCCGGTGAGCAGCGCTTTGTTTACCGTCTCGAGGCCGATGGCCGGGTCAAGCGGGTGCCTGTAGTGCTCGGCGAAACCGAAGGGGAGACCGTCTGGGTCACTGAGGGGCTGAAGGTCGGCGATCGCATCGTGGTCGAGGGGCTGGTCAATCTGCGTGATGGGGTGCAGGTGCGTGACCTGGCCGAGGTGAACGGCTGATGTGGCTCTCCGATATCTCAGTACGTCGCCCGCTGGTGGCGGTGGTGCTCAGCGCCCTGCTCACCGTGTTTGGTCTGGTCGCCTTCAGCAAATTGACGGTGCGGGAGATGCCCGATGTGCAGATCCCGTCGGTCTCCATCACCACCACCTATGAGGGGGCTGCCCCTTCTGTGATGGAGAGCCAGGTCACCAAGCCCATCGAGGATCAGCTCTCCGGCATCAGCGGCATCAAGAACATCAACTCCATGACCCGCAAGGGGCGCTCGATGATCACCGTCGAGTTCAAGCTCGGCTGGAACATGGTGGAGGGGATCTCCGATGTGCGCGATGCCCTCTCCCGCGCCCGGCCCCGGCTGCCCGATGAGGTGGACGAGCCGCTGGTGACCAAGGACAGCGGCAACGGCGATGTGGCGATCTGGCTCAACTTCAGCAGCAGCCAGATGGATCGCACCGCCATGACCGACTACGCCAACCGCGTGCTGGTCGATCCCTTGAGTCTGGTAGATGGGGTGAGCGAAGTGGCGCTCTCCGGCGATCTGACCCAGGTGATGTATGTGCGGCTGCGTCCTGCCGACATGGCGGCCCGTGGCATCACGGTGAGCGATGTGGAAGAGGCCCTCAAGCGGGAGAACATCGAGCTGCCGGGCGGCGAGATCCGCAACAACTCAATGACCATGGCGGTGCAGATCGCCCGTCTCTACCACACAGCGGAAGATTTCCAGCAGTTGCAAGTCACCACCGCCGCCAACGGCCAGAGCGTCTATCTTGCCGATATCGCCGACGTGGAGGTGGGAGCCAAGAACGAAGACAGTGCCTATCAGCGCAACGGTAAGGAGAGTCTGGGTATTGGCATCGTCGCCCAGTCCACCGCCAACCCGCTGGCTGTAGCGCAGGGGATCGAGAAGAAACTCGGCGAGATGCAGCGCTTCCTGCCAGAGGGGGCCAAGCTCGAGGTGGATTACGACTCCACCATCTTTATCAAGCAGGCCATCGACGAGGTGTACGAGACCCTGGCCATCTGCGCCGTGCTGGTGGTGGCGGTGCTCTATCTGTTCCTCGGGCAGGGGCGTACCACGCTCATTCCGGCGATCACGGTGCCGGTATCGCTCATCTCTGCCTTTATCGGCGCCTGGTATTTCGGCTTTTCCATCAACCTCATTACCTTGCTGGCGCTGATCCTCGCCATCGGCCTGGTGGTGGATGACGCCATCGTGGTGGTGGAGAACATCCACCACCATCTGCAGCGGGGGGAGCCGCCGCTGCTGGCCGCCTGGCACGGCACCCGCGAGGTGGGCTTTGCGGTCATCGCCACCACCGCCGTGCTGGTGATGGTGTTTGTCCCCATCGCTTTTATGGATGGCATGGTGGGGCGGCTCTTTACCGAGTTTGCGATATTGCTCTCCTTGGCGGTGCTCTGCTCCTCGCTGGTGGCGCTGACCCTGACCCCGGCCATGGGCTCCTGGCTGATGCGCCCGCTGGATAAACCGAACCGGCTGACTGCCGGGCTCGATCGCGGGTTGGGCTGGCTGGAGGGGCACTATCGCCACCTGCTGGCGTGGGTGCTGCGTCGCTCCCGCTGGACGCCGCTGGTGCTGCTGCTCTGTCTGGGCGGTATCGGTGCCCTGTTTACCCAGCTGCCGACCAGCCTTACCCCGACCGAGGATCGCGGCGTCATCTATGTCTTCGTCAAGGGGGCAGAGGGAACCAGTATCGAGCGGATGAAGCGCAACATGCAGCAGGTGGAGTCCGCCATCATGCCGATGCTGGGCAAAGGGGTGGTGCAGGCGCTGAGCTTCAGTACCCCCGCGTTTGGCCGTGGCGGCGATCAGACCGGTATGGTGATCATCCAGCTCACCGACTGGGCCGAGCGCGACGTCACCGCCACCGAGTTCTCCCGCTCGCTCGGTGCCAAGCTCTCCGGCATTCCCGACGTGATGATCCGCACCTTCCAGCCCGGTTTCCGGGGCGGCTCCACCGCACCGGTACAGTTCGTGCTGCAGGGCAACGACTATGCCGAGCTCTACCAGCAAGGGTTGGCGCTGCAACAGGCGGCGCAGGGCAGCGGCCTGATGCTGAGCCCGGATCTCGACTACGCCGAGAAGACTCCCGAGCTGCAGGTGACCATCAATCGCGATAGCGCCAGCCAGCTCGGTATTCCGGTCTCCACCGTGGCCAACAGCTTGCAGACCCTGCTGGGCGGGGCGAGCAAGACCACCTATGTGGACAGGGGGGAGGAGTATGACGTCTACCTGCGCGGCAACCAGACCGAGTTCAACGGCATCTCGGATCTTGGCCGCATCTATCTAAAAGCCGCCAACGGCGAGATGGTCAGTCTCTCGACGCTGGCGACCGTCAAGCAGGTAGCGACCGCCAACCGCCTCAACCACTACCAGCGGCAAAAAGCGATCACCCTGACCGCCGACGTGCACCCCGACCACACCCTGGGCGAAGCGCTCGATTTCCTCGATGGTTGGGCCAACGCCAACCTGCCGACCGGCATGACGGTGGATTACGCCGGTGATTCCAAGGATTACCGCGACAATCAGGGGGAGATGGTGCTGGTGTTTGGCCTCGCCCTGCTGGTGGTCTATCTGGTGCTGGTGGCCCAGTTCGAGAGCACCCTGACCCCGGCGGTGGTGATGGTGACGGTGCCGCTCGGCATTTTCGGTGGTCTGCTTGGCCTCTGGCTGACGGGGCAGGAGATGAGCATCTACAGCCAGATCGGGATGATCATGCTGATCGGCATGGTGACCAAGAACGGCATCCTCATCGTCGAGTTCATCAACCAGCTGCGCCAGCGCGGCGAAGGGTTCGAGGAGGCGATCATCGCAGGCTCGGTGCGCCGCTTGCGCCCCATCCTGATGACTTCGCTGACCGCCATTATCGGCGCTGTGCCGCTGATGCTCTCCATGGGGGCGGGTTACGAGAGCCGGATGGCGGTGGGGACAGTGGTCTTCTTTGGACTGTCGTTGGCAACCCTGGTTACCCTGCTGGTGGTACCCGCCATCTACCATCTGATCGCCCGTCACGCCGGCATG
The DNA here is from genome assembly GCF_040908445.1 of Aeromonas sp. R10-2. NCBI lineage: Bacteria > Pseudomonadati > Pseudomonadota > Gammaproteobacteria > Aeromonadales > Aeromonadaceae > Aeromonas > Aeromonas sp. R10-2. The sequence goes on from NZ_JBFODS010000035.1 coordinate 47,055, forward strand.
ACTGGGTCGCGGGATCAGCAGGTAGACGAAGCACTGGCCGCCAAGGGGGCAGGGGAGTCGCACCCTCCGGCGCTCTGACCAGCATCCTGATCAGAACCCTGATCAGAACCCAAGCGGGGGCCGGTTATCAGCCTCCATCATCACAAGGGCGCCTGCGGGCGCCCTTGCTATTGCGGGCGGCGACCTATTCCGCGGGATCTATAGGGACAAAAAGCCATCGCCCCCCTTGGCCGCAACCGGTATAATGCGCGACCCGAATTGTTCCAGGTGGTTAAAATGCAGCCGGTACCCAACCTTTTCTCCTATCCCCGCTATTGGGCCGAGTGCTACGGCACGGCGCCCTTCCTGCCCATGTCCCGCAAAGAGATGGACAAGCTCGGTTGGGACAGCTGCGACGTCATTCTGGTGACGGGGGATGCCTATGTGGATCACCCGAGTTTCGGCATGGCGGTCATCGGCCGCATGCTGGAAGCGCAGGGCTTTCGGGTCGGCATCATCGCCCAGCCGGACTGGTCATCGAAGGATGACTTTATGCGTCTGGGCAAACCGAACCTCTTCTTCGGGGTGACTGCGGGCAACATGGACTCCATGATCAACCGCTACACCTCCGACAAGAAGCTGCGCCACGACGACGCCTACACCCCGGGGGATGTGGGCGGCAAGCGGCCGGATCGCGCCACTCTGGTCTATACCCAGCGCTGCAAGGAGGCCTTCAAGGAGGTGCCGGTGGTTATCGGCGGCATCGAGGCATCCCTGCGCCGCATCGCCCACTACGACTACTGGTCCGAGACCATCCGCCGCTCCATCCTGCTCGATGCCAAGGCCGATATCCTGATCTACGGCAACGCCGAGCGGCCGCTGGTGGAAGTGGCTCACCGAATCGCGGCGGGGGAGACCATCGAGACCATGCAGGATATTCGCGGCACCGCCGTCATCCGCAAGGAGCCGCTGCCGGGCTGGAAAGGGGTGGATTCGAGCAAGCTCGACCAGATTGGCCGCATCGATCCCATCATGAACCCTTATATGGAAGGGGCACCCTGCTCGGATGACGCCAGCGAAACGGCACCTGCCGCGCAGGAAGCCCAGCCTGTGCTGGTGCAGCCGCCCAAGCCCAAGCCGTGGGAAAAAACCTATGTGAAGCTGCCGGCGTTCGAGCGGGTGAAAGAGGACAAGGTGCTCTACGCCCACGCCTCGCGCATTCTGCACCACGAGACCAACCCCGGCTGTGCCCGTGCCCTGTCGCAGGCTCACGGCGATCGCATCGTCTGGGTCAACCCGCCCGCCTTCCCGCTGGAAACCGAGGAGATGGACGGCGTATTCGGCCTGCCCTACCAGCGGGTGCCGCACCCGGCCTATGGCAACGAGAAGATCCCGGCGTTTGAGATGATCAAGACCTCGGTCAACATCATGCGCGGCTGCTTTGGCGGCTGCTCCTTCTGCTCCATCACCGAGCACGAAGGGCGCATCATCCAGAGCCGCTCGGAAGAGTCGATCTTGAAAGAAATCGAAGATATTCGCGACAAGGTGCCGGGCTTTACCGGCGTCATCTCGGATCTCGGCGGCCCCACCGCCAACATGTACAAGCTGCGCTGCAAGAGCCCCAAGGCCGAGCAGACCTGCCGTCGCGCCTCCTGTGTCTGGCCCACCATCTGCCCGCACATGGACACCGACCACAGCCCGACCATCAACCTCTATCGCAAGGCGCGCGACCTCAAGGGGATCAAGAAGATCCTCATCGCCTCCGGCGTGCGTTACGACATCGCGGTCGAAGATCCCCGTTATATCAAGGAGCTGGCCAAGTATCACGTCGGCGGCTACCTCAAGATCGCGCCGGAACACACCGAGGAGGGGCCCCTCTCCAAGATGATGAAGCCGGGCATGGGCAGCTACTACCAGTTCAAGGAGCTGTTCGACAAATACTCCAAAGAGGCGGGCAAGCAGCAGTACCTGATCCCCTACTTCATCTCCGCCCACCCGGGCACCACGGATGAAGACATGATCAATCTGGCGCTCTGGGTCAAAGAGAACCGCTTCAAGCTCGATCAGGTGCAGAACTTCTACCCGTCGCCGCTCGCCAACGCCACCACCATGTATTACACGGAGAAAAACCCGTTAAACAAGGTGAGCCGTACCGGTGGCGATGTGTTTGTCGCCAAGGGCGAGCGCCGCCGCCGCCTGCACAAGGCGCTGCTGCGCTACCACGACCCCGCTGGCTGGCCGATGATCCGCGAAGCCCTGCTCGCCATGGGCAAGGGCCACCTGATTGGCAGTGGCCCCGGTTGTCTGGTGCCAGCGGAAGGTCGCAACGAGCGCGCCGCAAGCGGCAAGGGGCTGAAACCGGCCCTGACTCGCCACAGTAACATTGCCCATCAGCGAGGCAATGGTGCAGGCAACAAGGCCGCCCGCAGCGAGGCTGGAGCAGGCAATGCCCCGTCAACCAGCAGAAATGGCGGCAAGGTGGGCAATGGCAAACCGGTCGGTTCTCCGCTCCAGAAAGGCTCTGGCAACGGCAAGCCCGCCGCGCAGGGTACTGGTCAGGGTAAACCTGCCGGAAAACCCGCCCATAAGGGTAAAACCCCGACCCGCGCTGGCTCTGCCAAGCCGGGAGTCAAACCCGCTGCTCAGGGCGGCAAGCCTGCGGCCAAAGGCAATAGTGCCAAGCGACCGGTACGGTAATATTTCTGATAGGAAAGCGATAGAAAATAAAAAGGCGACCGGATGGTCGCCTTTTTACAGGCTGTGCTGTCTAAGCAATCTGATTAAGACAAAGATGCTTTTTGGTATAACGGCATGATTTGCTGATAAACATCGCTGTATAAATGTGCTTTTAATAAGCTGTATTTTTCAGTCATTGTAAGTGTTTTAAATGCATTAGTTTCTCTTTCGAAAGAAACAGAACCGATAATAAGCTGATTGTTAGTAGATAGGCCATTAATACATAAATCAAATAATTTTTTTGTAGTATGCGGATCAGGATCCTGTTGTTTAGGTGAGTCAATTATAACTGGGAGCATCGGGTTTGTTGATTTAGCTTCTATCGTTTTAAGAAGAGCATAATGATAAGCTAATATTGCTCTTGGCGCACGGCTACCAGTTTCGCTTTTTGATATAGGACCGTATTGGAGAATAGTTCCAACTTTTGGGTCTTTTATACCTAGTTCGGTTTGTGCAAAAATCAATGACTCTTTAAATATTTCATTAATTTCACGGGTGCGTTTTTTATCATCGAACTCTGCTAAACGCTCTGATAATTTAGTTCTGGATTGATCTAGTTCTCCAATTTTTCTTAGTAGTTCATCGATCTGTTCATCGAATGTTGACTCAACCTGTTTACTTGCTTGAGATTTTATAACATCTTGAAGTGTCAGTTGCTCTTTAACTTCTTGAAGCATACATTTAAGTTCTGAGCTTAATTTTTGAGCGTTTCTCAAGTCTTCTTTTATTTTAGAAATTTGATCATCATATAATGATTTTTGATCATACAACTCAGGGATGATTTGCAACAGATTTTCTCTGTTTGCAAGGATGGCATACTTGGCTTCTAAGCTTGCAGACGGGGATAAAAAATCTATATTACTGTCATCAAGCTGTCTTTTGGATGAGTCTATCTCTGCTACTAATTCATCTCGTTGAGATAGAGCTTTTATGAGTTTAATTCTGTACTCTGTTTCTTCCTGATGTAAATGCTGGCACTTACTCAGAAATCGTTCCAATAACATTTCATAATATTCAATATCAATATCAAATAGTACTCTTCCGAATGAATCTTCGAAGCGCTTCTTAGCAGTTTCTAGAGCTTTTAATGTTGCTCGTGTTTCTTTAAGGTCAATATCTATTAAACTAATTTTACCTTGAAGCCTATAATATTCCTTTGGCTTAATCCCAGTATGAAAATTAAGGATGTTTTTCTGCCAGTCTTTGTACATCTTCAAGCTACTAAATGAATCTAATACTGTCGCCCATCCGTCATCCTGATCAATATAGAACGGAAGATAAAGGCTTGCTGGGTGTGCTTGCCCTTGAACCAAGGCATCCTTTAAAACCAGCTCTAAATTAAAGTCAAATATATCTCGTACGGTCAAAGCGATCTCTGTACGAGAATTAGAAGTCACTAGGAGATGTTCATTGTCATCAGTAATATCAAATATGGAAATACGTTTTCCGTGACGAATAAATGCATAGTCTCGATTTTTTACGCAAATGACAACCTTTGAAACAAAGCTATCTTTCTTCCACTTCTGATCTAAGCGAATATCGGCTCCTAATGTATAATATAGATTCTTTATAAAACTGGACTTCCCTGTGTCATTCTCTCCAGTAATAATATTTATATCGGGTGAGAATTCATAAGAGAAGCCTTTTTTATCTCGAAGGGATAATATATGGGCACTTTTAAAGTAGATGTGTCTCATGTCTTATTCCCTTCTAGCAACTTCTGAATTATGGAATAAACAACGATGCATTCTTTTTTTCCTGATGTTAAAGCCAATTTGTAGTCAGGGCAACGTGCATCAATATTGTTTATGGTTGTAAGTATATATTCTTCTAGATTTAAATTGATTTTTGATTCGTCGTAAAATGCAATGGCATACTTTTGATAAGTGCGTGTCGGATTATTCACATCTTGGTTTATTTCTATGCAAATCTGTGAGAAGTTTGCTTGTAATAGAATGAGCTGTATTGAAGTTTTATGAAGGTCATGAAATACCTGCCTTGCCATTTCCCAAGTAGGTATAGTTTTATTAATAGCATTCAACTCTTCTAGAACAGAGTTGAAATCTTGAGATGAAAATCCTTTTCTTGCGATTAAATCTGAAAAGTCAATTATATCTGCTGACTTAACCTTAGATTTTTTTCGACATTCCTGATCCAGTAATGATGCTAGCGCATTAATATTAAGAATAGAGCTATCACCATACTTCCTACTAATGAAGTCACATAGTTTACCTTTGAGATGGATAATGTGATCATCTAGGCTCAATGATGACTGAATAAACTTCATTACTGAAAGGTCAATACATGAATCATCGAGCTTAACCTGGTTCTTTATTGCTTTTTTAAATTTTATCTGGTATTCATTCTTTATTTCATTAGCCCTAAAAGAAGATTTTCCACCATTACTACCACATAAATTTAATGATGCGTTTGTAACAAACAAAAGTTTCGGTGAATACTCAATAAAATTTTTGTAATGAACAAATAGTTTTCCAATAATAGATATAGGTTTTTTGCTGGTGCTATTGCTCAGTGACGATGCTGTCCAGTGATTTTCATTTGTTTTTACTTGTGCAAATGTCAAATTTTGGGGGGGTTGAGTGATCATCAAGAATAAGGACATCATCGTGATACTCAAAAATAAAAACATAATTTTTACCATTTAGCTCATATTCCAGCATCTCAGATAAAGCCCAGCAAGCTTGATAATCAAAACCGCGCTGAGCAATTTCTCCGCCTCTTTCAGATTGTGGAATATCAACTAAGGCTTCAGCTAAACCCATAGACTTCCTTATTTATTGTTAATTTGACTTGCTCATCTTGGATTAAAGGCATAAGGAAGAATCAGGGACACTTATGTTTCTTAACAAGGTGTAGTGCAGCCAAATCCCACGCTACCGCCCGTGGATTACAGCTTCCAATATGCTCCCTTGACCCGCGCTGGCAGCAACCCATCGCAGTTCAACAGGTTCTGAATGGCCATGGTAAGCCAAATGAAACTGTCGAGGCGAGTCTTAAAGTAACTTAACTATCAGAAATTAATCGTTTTTTGAGCTTGATCAGCAAATGGAGCCGGAAGGCGGCTTTGTAGCCATATCCCGCTTTGGCAAACAGGGAAGGGGAGTGAATAGGGGCGACCTGCTGGTCGCCCTTGTTATTGCCATATCCGGCGCGCTAGGGGTTAGCCGTTATAGCCGTAGCAGCGTTTGAGCTCCTCGAAGTCGTAGTAGTGGCTGCCGCTTTGGTAGGGCTGGCAGCCGGTCTTAAAGGCGATCTCCTTTTCGTTGTAGAGCATCTTGACCAGCACCTGCCGCTGCCCGTTCTGGTAGATATCCCACTGAATATTGGCGGTATAGGGGGAGACCCAGCCGCCGCGCCACTCGTTGTTCTGCTGGCTGAACAGCTGATCCGGGCTGGCCCCCTGACGGCTCCCTTCCAGCTTCATCAGGGCGGCGAGAGGGATAATGGCTTCGGCGTGGGCAAAGCGCAGGGTGGCCCGTCGGCTCTGCTCGCCCTCCACCACTTGACTTTGCACCTCGCCAAACAGGCCGTCGAGCAGCGGCTGGGCAATGGCGTAGGGGGCGCTCTGGTTGGCAAAGCTCGGCCCCTTCTCGTAGAAATCTTCCGCATCGGAGAGGTAGGAGAACCAGGCAGACTCTTCCGGGGTGAGGAACTGCTCCAGCGCCCAGGGTTCGCTGCCCTGTGCCTGCGCTTCGCGGATCATGCCGGGGCCGATGATAAAGAGGTTGTAGAGCATCAGGGCGGCATCCACTTCGTCGCGCACATAGGTCATGCCGCCATCTTCCGGGTTGATGGCGACAAACTCGACGCCGCCCGCCAGATAGTCGACAAAGCCCTTGCTGTAGATACGCTCCAGCATGCTGCGGGCCATCTCTTTGGTCTTGCTCAGGTTTTTAAGCTGATCCAGCGCTCTGGCCAGCTCGGGGGCCGGGGCGATTCCGGCATCTTCGTCGCCGATAAAGCGCTGGTAGCTCTCATAGGCGGGCAGGTAGCGGGCGTAATCCCCCTCGGGCGTGGTCTTGTGGAAGTAGAGCTCGAACTTGTTGACCAGCTTTTTGTCGATCTTCGAGGGGTCATCCTGCGTGAGGTAGCACTGCGCCGAGTCGCTGACATAGTTCACGTCGCGTTTGAGACTCTCCATAAAGTAGAAGGCGCTTTCGTTGGCCCTGTCCTTGCCCGAGGTGACCACCTTGATGCAGTGGGGCTCGCTGCTGTTGAGCAGGGTCGGCAGCCGCGCCGCCAGCCGGGTGGCGAGATTGGCGTGCTCCTCCTTGCCCAGCGCCGAGAGCAGGCCATAGCCCAGTTTCTGGTTGGCGGCCGTCACCAGATCGACCTTACCTCCCAGCCCCTGCCCGAGGGTGGTGAGCGCCCCCTGACGCTGTGCCTCTTCCCAGACCAGCTTGGTCAGCACGTCATATTTCGGGCTGGAGAGGGAGCGCGAGCCGTGGCGCGCCACCATCTCGGTAAAGACCGGGCTGAACCCCTGAGGCGCTGGCTCGTAGCTCTCCGCCTGCTGCTGCGGGCTGTAGACCGCTTTGGTGCTGTATTGATAGGCCGTTTTGCCCTGGCTGTCGGCAGACGATTCGTTCTCTGACTGGCAGCCACCAAGCAAGACCAGCGAGACGGCCAAAGCCACATAAGAAGAGCGCGGGAAAGTCATGATGTTCCTTATCTATCCATATGAAAAATAAGTGAAAAACTCTATGGCTTGAAAATGACCGCGGGATGTCAGCCAGATGACAGGCTGATGACTTCTGATAAAGCCGTAAGCAAGGGGACAGACGTGGCGAGCATGCCCATCAGGGAGCGCTTCTGTTATCTTGGCTTGCCCGATAGACGGGCTTGGAGCCCGTTCATGACGTGTTTGGCAGGAGCAATCAGATGGCAATAAAAACGCGATCCCGCAGGGAGAAGGTGGGCAGTAATGAAAATAACAAGGGCAACCGGTTGGTCGCCCTTGTGTGATGGGGTTGAAGCGCGGAGCTCTGCCTGTGGATGTGACGGTTACTGCAAATCCGTGCTCAGGCTGGGGGCTCCGAAGTTCACCAGAGTGGCATGGGAGTGCTCGAAGTACTGTGACCAGAAGTCACCGAGTGCATCCATGGTCTTGCCGGAACGATAGGCATGCTTCACCGCGTCTGTCACCAGACCGGCGCCCGTGACGTAGACGCGAGCGCCTTGCAGATCGGCAAACAGCCCCTTGCTCTTGGCCTGCTTGAGCTCGTCGCCTACATTGAGCTGCTTGATCTTGTTGGTGGCATAGAAACTGGTGTAATCGGAGTGCTCCAGCATGTCCGAAATGAGGAACACGACGCGGTCACTGACGCCTTGCTCGGCCTTCATATCCTCGCCCACTTTTCGCAGCGAGTTCATGATTTCGCTCTTGGGGATGTCTTGGCGGGCATCACGCAGTGCTTTCACGAACTGTTTGCCAAAGCCGTTACGAAAGACCTTGGTCTGCGTCGTCAGGCAGGTGTCCAGACCGCGCAATTTACGCATGCTGACATCGTCCCGGACTTCCCCTTCCAGCGGCATATCCAGTTGCCCCGCATAAGTCAGGCGAAGGTATTCACCAGGCAAGAAGGCGGAGAAGGTATAGAGCTTGACGCGATCACCGGCTTGGACGAACCGTTCGATCTGCCCCCAACTGCTTCGTTGCAGGTCTTCAGGCATCGGAATGGTCTGGTCGATGATGACTACCAGCTCGCGGCCGGTGCCCGCAGGTTTCATGTCGGCCAGGCCATTACGCTCATAACAGCTCTGTATGTCGTTACGCTCGGCCGCCAACGCTGCACAAGGCAGCGTCAACGCCAGTAGCAATATATGGGTGATCTTCACGATTAGGCACTCTGCTTGGCGGGAAAGAGGCCCAGGGTCTTGAGGGCCATCTGCTGCTCACGGATATCACGCAACTGAGCTTCATCAACACCCAGTGCGCGGCTGGCCGCGGCCAGGCTCTCTTCGGGCAGGCCAGTGACATCATGGAAATCGGCGGCCTTGACGCTCGGTCCGGCTTGGCTGGGGGCATCAGTGGTAGATAGGACCTCCGTTTCTGCTTGAGCAACCGCAGGTTGTACGGCCGGTGCCACCTCGGCTTGCGCTGCCGGAGCTGCCTGAGGGGCAACCTTGGATGGTACAGTGCTCGGCCTTTCAATAAAGGCCAGGAAGTTACGACGGGCAGATTTCTCCCCTTCCAGCGCACCTAGCACAGCAGAGTTGGTATGGTCACGGCTCGACAACAGGGTCTGCAAACGGCGGAGTTTGTCATCGGCATGGCTGGCAATGGCAGTGCGTTGCTGGTCCATCGCGTCCAGCATCTCCTCGGCAGTTGCGTACTCGTGAGTCAGACGCCAGGCTGTTTTGGAATGGGTGCCCGCAAAATGGTATTTGCTGGCAAGCCAGATGCTGATCCCCTGGATGGCGATGTAGATGAGCGACAGCATGACGTAGGTGGTCAGGCTGGCCTCACGGATTGCCTGCATCTTGTCTTCGATGGTGGCTTCTTCCGCCTCGTTGTTGATTGCCTGAGACTCTTCCGGCAGGTCAAATGGCGAACTCATGCTGCTGTCATGCTGGGCCGTTGTTTCTGCACGCATGTTGTTGACCATCTCGGTTTCGATGCTATCGAGGGTCGCGGAGCGTACCACGAAGGCGCCAACAGCCATGCAGGCAACAAATGAAGCACAGACAATCAGCCAGACAAACTTGCGGCTAACATTGGAATTCACATCCTTCAGGCGTGCCAGCAGCTGTTCATAGTCAGGTTTGTCAGAATCCGAGAAGGAGTCTTCCAGATTGATGGCCTTGTTTGCCTTGAGGGTACGAGAGCGTTTGGATGGCTCTTCCCCTTGCCACCAGTGGCGCGCACGGGCTATCAGACTGTTGTGATGCAGGGAGTGCCCGGCAACTTCCGCTAGAAATGCGGATGCGACGGCAAGCAATAGCGCAGTCGCGGCCGCCAGCAGGTGACGGTCATTGGTTGATGCATCCATGTTCATCCAACCTGCGAGCACGTAGGCAAACCCCATTGCCTCGACCAGTACCAGTACTAGCACCAAGGCCAGAACCCACGCAGGGCGCGGGGAACGACCAGCCTCTCCTGCCTTGGCCAGGTAGTCGAGGGAGGCGTTGTAGGCATCTGTTCCTTTTAAATGCTTCTTGTATTCGCGGTAATACACATTGGACAGGGTCACTTCATGGTTGATCCAGCCATTTCCATCGACCGATGCGGGTTTGCGCGCTAGGCGAGCAACGGTGCCGATGAGAGGGAGGCTGTGCCATACCCGGATCAGGAAGTAGGAGACATTCTCCCAATGCCGCCATACCACAACGGCACTGATGAGGAATGAAACAAGGCCAACGGTCAGCATCTGGTTGGCGAGGATCAGCGCTTTGAGCGCTGCCAAAGAAAAGTCTTCCACTAAGTTTCTCCGTTTTCTTATTTGGAATGGGTGGCGGGAATGGGCTTGTAGGAGGCAACATAAGCCTCGGAACCTGCCGGATAGAACAGGGCTCCCTGGCTTACCTGGGCGTTGCCTTTGCTGAACACGAGATCCATGCAGGACACAGATGCCTTGGGATCGCTGGTGAAGACGCGGTAAAGCACTTCACTTTCTCCCTCATAGGTGTTGGCCACCGCCTTGAGGGTTTGAGGCTTCTTCTGATTCGAAGATTTGTAACCCTGAACCACCTGCAGGATCGGTTGACGATCGACCTTGGCGTTGTCACGCAAGATGGAAACCGGAGAAACAGTCACCAGGTGGCCGTTGACGGTATTGGCCCAGACACGATTGTTATAGCCGGGCATGTACTCCTTGGTGGCATGACGTGGGAGAGGTTTGTCGTCCGCCATGCTCAGTACCTGGCCAGCACTGCGCGGCTTATCTGCCTCACAGCTCGACATCGGCATGTCGCTTGCGTATGCGCTGCTAATGAGTGCAAAACCGCTCGCTTTGGGCTTGATGTTCTGAGCCATGTTCCACTGATAGGTTTCAGCAGGCTTGCCGCCGAAGTCCACTGCTGCCTTGGCGTTGGGGGCGGCCTTGGCCATGCTGGTGTCTGGAGCGCTCTGCTTGGCTGTTGTGTGACGAGGTGCTGTTTGCGACGTGGTCGTCACCTTGCCTGAACCGCTTGCGGACTGAGCCGCAGGTCTGGTCGCAGCCACACGAGGTTTGGCGGTCTCGGAAGTCCCATAACGCAGATATCGGGTATTGCTCTCTTCGGATTGGGCTCGCATGACCAAGGCCTGCTCGTTTGCCAGTTCTACAATTTCGACCCGGCGATTCTGACCGCGAAGCAAGGGATCACTGTTGTCTGCTATAGGGCGAGAAGAACCAGCACCTTGATAATAAATGGAAGAGGCCGGGATACCCGATGCGACCAAGATCTTGCCGACGGCTCTTGCCCGTTGCTCGGACAGTCGCAGATTCAGTTCTGCAGGGCCGGTGGCGTCACTGTGGCCGACGAGGAGAATGCGGCGCGCATTCGAGGCGTCAGCGGCGGCGGGTTTGGAATAGAGCTGGGCCAGTTTTGTGACCACTCGCAGACCGCTCTCTGTCAATTGAGCAGAGCCAATTGCAAACATGCCGGAATCGGGTATCTGAGCTACCAGTCCTGCATCCTGTGGCACTCCCGTAACTGCAGATGGCTCGGCAACGGTCAGTTTCTCGGTGGCAATGTTGAGATTTTCTTCCTTGGCTATCCGGTCAAGCTCTTGTAGCCGTGACTGCCACATATAGCCTGCAGCACAGCCTAGCGCCCCCCCGATGGCGCCCCCTGCAACAGCACCTTTCTTTCCGTTGAGCGCGTAGCCTGCAGCGCCCCCGGCTATAATGCCAGCCCCACAAAGAACCGGCATACCGTAATCTTTGCCAATGTCATTGACAGTAGATTTGAAATTCTGCATCTGCTGAGAACTGCAACCAACAGCCACGATCAGCACACAGCTGATAGGCGCAAGACGAAACGATTTATCCATAGCTATTCCTTGCCATTTTTATTTAATAGCGAGATTTAGACATACCAATAAAGTCGGCATCAAAGCTTCTTCGGGGGCGGTAAAATATCGACAGCTATTGACTTTGGACGCATTAGCGCTGGCAGCTTTTGATTATCAGCGCTCAATGCATTAATTCACTTCAATTGCTGTGTCTTATATGACCTGATTATCAGAAGAGGCAATATCTATGCGTTCTTATAGGTATCGAGTGGCTATGATAAGCCAAATGAAGCTGTGCAAGCGAGAGTAAAAGTGATGTAACCATCAGAAAAGCTTCGCCTTTTAAAATCTGTTATCAAGTTGTTTTTTATTGGTGACGGGAGGGGCTCTCATGTGGTTCGTGAAATGTCAGCTCTCTTCGGGTCATATTGGTTTGAGATACAGTCAAGACGGATCATGGGCGATGGCAACCTACTGCCTGACTTCCTGCCCCTTGGCGTTCTGCAGGGTGTGAAACAGGTAGTGATCGTCCCGATCGTAATAGACGGTAATGGTGTGGCGCTGGGTGTAGTCCGCCGCGACCCCGGCTACTGTCATCGGCACCAGGATCAGCTCCCCCAGCCCCAATGTCACGGCGCTCGCCGTGGCCTGGCCATTGCCGTCAGCGCGTTTATGGATCTTGCCGAGCACGGTAAAACGATCGCACCCCTTGACCTGCGGCGTATCCAGATATTGGCCTTGTGTACAAGGCTGCGGTTCGCCCAACTCGGCACGGATATGTTCTCGGGGTTGTCCCTGTGTCAGGGTCTCGCGAAAGCGCCCCGAATAGTGATCGATGGCGGCAGCGCAGCCACCTAGCAGCAATGGCAGCGCGAGCAGCAGCGGATGAGAAATACATACAGGACGATTCATAAGGGCAAGACTCCGTTATTGCGCCAGTGACGCGCTATCTTGGCCACGTCGCTCCGGCTCGCTGCGATGCAAAAAAGTGGTCAGGGTATCGCGCGGCGGCGTGATGCCGCACTGCACCAGAATCCGCCCGATGGCTCCCCTGTGATAGCCGCCATGAGTCACCAGATGGAGCAGCATTTCATCGCGGCTCATCTGCCCCTTGTCACCATCGACAAAGCGAAACGAGAGCGGGGTTGCCCCCTCTTGCGGACTCAGCGCCGTGACGTAATCCACCAGCCAGTTATCCAGCTCGGTGACTGCGCTGTGCAGGGCGGTAAGGGTCGGCGTCTCCGGGGTATTGGTGGCGGTAAAGCCGTGCCGTTCCCCCAGCAGATTGGCCTGGAAGATGGCATCGACCACATGGATATGGTTGAAGATCCTGAGGCAGGTGTGGTGTGCCTCGCCATATTGCTGCGCATCGAGTGTGGCGATCGCATCCAGCAGTTCGCCATCGGCCCAGCGTTTGTAGTGAAAGAGGGATTGCAGTGTCTTGTTGCTCATCGCGTCCTTGCCCTTGTCGCTTCGTGAAGTGCGGCATGGTAGCCAAAATGGGCTCAATACGAAACCCATTCTGTTGCAGCTTTGGCCCCCGTCATACAAAAAGCCCCGAGAGCTGGCGCTGTCGGGGAAGAGGAAAAACATCGACAAGGAATTACACATATACAGGACCTTAAGAAAACACTTCATTTGAAATTCCTTCTAAGGTCCTGTTCTGTATCGATTTTCGCTGCTTGGTTCGACGGGCATTTTTCGCCAAGTAAACGGCAGCCCATTCCAGACGCTCTCTTATTTCCACCAACACCCGATGAGCCACCGCTTCCAATAACGGGAACCACCAGGTTCCGCTATTTTTCGCCGCTTTCAGTGTGGATAAACCGTCCCCCATCAGCGTCTGAGCTACCCGTCTTTTCATCACCAGCGACAACAGGCTGGCCCACACCAGCCCCTCGGCAATGGCTTTCTGACCTGTCACAAAGCCCTTGAGCCGGTTGTGCGACTTCCACTCCTTAAACAGCAGCTCCACCTGCCAACGACAGCGGTACAGGCTCATCACCCGCTCTGCTGGCCATGCCTCTCGTGGCAGATTGGTCATCCAGATACAGAACCGTTTCTCCTCGGCAAACCAGCGTCGGATCAGCCGATACTCGAACTTGCCCGATTTCACCACCATATCCAGTACCTCTGCCCGACAGTGCCGCCGTCCAGCATCCTTGAGTGACAGGCCCGCCAGCTTCGGCACTTCCCGTTCGTCACCGCGCCATGCCCGGATAATCTTCGGGTTCAGGCTCTTACTACCCCTGACCAGATAGAAACCGCCCGCCTCGTTTAGTTTCGCAAAGTAGGCCATATCGATGTAACCCGCGTCCGCCAACAGCAGGCTGTTATTGAGCCGCTCGGGCTCAGGCAGGAACTGGCGCTCTGACGCCGTATCGGCAGAGACCTGCATGCAAACTGGACTTTGCTCCAATAGAGACATGAGCATATGACACTCGATTGCCGCCGGGCTAATGGTCTTGAACCTTCCCGGAAACACTTCGGCCAGGCTTTTGTGGACGGCAAAGGAAGTACCATCCTGCAACAACACCTGTTTGAATGCGCCAAGGGATGCAGTCTTCATCTGTTGGCCGATACGCAAGGCGATAGCCCGTTCAACCAGCGCCTTCATGAACAGGGCGAACGACGCTTTGCGCAACTGGTTGTGAAAGGGCTTGTAGGAAACCTGATGGGCATCAACCAGTTGCAAGGCATTGAAATGATGGTGCAATCCAGCGATACCATCGACCTGGTCGCAGCCAAGTGCCCGCAAGAGTGCAGTCACCAGCATGGCAGGCGTAATGGCTCGTTTGCGCAAGCAAAATTGGCAGTCACGGGCAATGCGGTCGAGTTCGGCAGGAGAGAGAAGTTGCTCAAGATAGTGGTTGGCATCGATAATGGTCATGGCTTCGTGCGTGGCGGTTTTGTTTGGCGATAAAATCAGATCACAATCGAAGCCATTTTTATATCTATTTCAATTGGTTGCTGCTAAAGATCCTGTACATG
>NZ_JBFODS010000036.1:0-54936 GCF_040908445.1 Aeromonas sp. R10-2
CACTCTCAATGAGGCAAAGCAGGCCGTGGCAACCATAGGTGCACAACCGCTGACCGCTCTGGGCAATGGCTATCATGGCCGTTGGCAACACGCGAATTATGCCGGGGTCGCGCAACGTTGGTTGCTGGTGCGCAGCGAACAAGCCAGCCACCGCGAGCAGCAGACATTGGCCAAAAACCTGCTCAAAGACAGTACCCGCGAGCTCAAAGCCTTCGCCAAATTGTGTGCCCGACGCTTTGCTTGTGAGGCGGATGCCCAAGCTGAGTTGAGCTGTTTTACCGCCAGCTTGATGCTGCTGCAACTGGATGCCGAAGTGGTAGGTGAACCCGTTTATACAGGACGTGGCAGACCCAAGCGTGGCGAAGAGCCAATTGGCCATCAGTTTCAAATCACTGGGTTGGCGGCAACTAGCCTGGCTTGCGTTGAAGAGGCCCGCAACCAGACCGGGGTGTTCATCCTGGCGACCAATGACCACAGCGATACGCTGACCATGGCCGAACTTTTGGCCACCTATAAAGCGCAGCAGAATGTCGAACGGGGCTTTCGTTTTCTCAAGAGCCCGGAGTTTTTAACCTCCTCACTGTACCTGAAAAAGCCGGAGCGGATTGAAGCGTTGCTCATGGTGATGACCTGTAGCCTGATGATTTACGCAGCGTTGGAGCACCGGATCCGGCAGGGATTAGTGGAGCAGAATCGCAGTGTGGCGGATATGAAAAAGAAACCGACCCAGCAGCCGACGGCCCGTTGGATCTTTTTGCGCTTTGGTGGCATCCATGAATATCGACTGGGAGAAGCTCCGCCACAAGTAACGGAGCTAACAGGAGACCAGCAGATCATTTTGGAGGTATTGGGTGAGCGCTATCGGCAAATTTATTCCTAAATCAGGTGCGGAATGTCGGATTGAAGAGTGCACCAAAGGCAGAACGAAAAAAGCAGCGCTACCGAAGAGAGTCGCGCTGCTTTTTGTGTTCGCTGCGGTTGGCTATCTCTGCGGCACAGGTTAGCAGTGTCACCAGAGAGCAGGGGCGTACGCCATCAGGTCGGCTCCGGTACCTCTTTGCGGCAGCAGTTGCGCCCCTGTTTCTTGGCCAGATAGAGGGCGGTGTCGGCTCGTCTAACCATCTTCTCTACAGTGTCATGGCTGCCCTTGCTGGCGCTGATCCCGATACTGATGGTGAGGGAGATCTCAAGAGCCCCGTCCAGTGCATGGTGCTGGGATTCGATGGCGAGCCTGATCCGCTCGGCGCTGGCCCAGGCGAGCTCGAGGGAGGTTTCCGGGAGCAGCACGATAAACTCTTCGCCACCCCAGCGACCCAGCATGTCCACCTCCCGCAGCTGTTTGCTGATCCGTTTCACCAGACTCAGGATCGCCAGATCTCCCTGCTGATGGCCAAAGGTGTCGTTGACTTCCTTGAAGTGGTCGATATCGATCAGCAGCAGGCTCATGGTATGGCCGAAACGCTGGCAGCGCTGCATCTCGGCGTTGACCAGCTCGTTGAAGCGGCGCCGGTTGGCAATGCCGGTGAGGGGATCCGTGGTGGCGGCGACCTTCAACTCCTCCACCAGTCGGGCTCGCTCCGAGATATCCCGCAAGATGGCGGTCATCTCGGTGGTCGGGCCCAGATTGATCTTGGCGATGGTCACCTCCAGCGGAAATTCGCTGCCGTCTCGGCGCAGACCCATCACCGAGGCGCGGGCATGCATCGGGCGCGAATTGATGGGCGAGCTGCTGAAGGCTTTGAAATAGGTCTCGTGATTGGCGCGAAAACGCTGGGGAAGCAGGGTTTCCAGCCGCTTGCCGAGATAGCTTTCGTCGATGCCGAACATCTCGCAGGCAGCGGTATTGATAAGCTCGATGCGCGATTCGCTGCTGACACTGATGATGCCGTCATAGGCGGAGTTGACCACCGCTTCGAAGCGACGGCGACTGGTGGAGAGCGCCTCTTCCAGCTGCATCCTGGCGGTGATGTCGATAGCGGTCACGATGATCCGGTTGATCCGTGCCTGCTCGGGGATGATTGGGGAGAGAATAAAGCGCCACCAACTGGTACGCGACAGGCTGTCGATAGGCAGCTCGCTCTCTAGCCCGGTCTGCATGCGCACACATTCGTGCATTGGCGGCTCGATGGTATTGGTGATGTTGCGGGGAAACATCTCGCTCAACTGTTTGCCAATGCTGCCAAGGACATCCAGCTCGAACGCCTTGGCAAAAGTATCGTTGGCAGAGACCAGCACAAAGTGATCATCCTTGTCGAGGCTGAACACCGCCACGGCAGCGCCGATGGCGTCGAGAGATGACTTTATGTCGGCATGGGAACCCTGTGTAAACATGCGACCTCCACGGCGAATAACATATTGATATTCAGTATAGTGTGGTCGTTTGGCTAACTACTCTTCGATATCCAGCAACACCAGAATGGCGCTGTCGCCACCCCATTCGCGGGGAGCCTGATGGAAGGCGCGAACATTGGGGTGCTGGGCCAGCCAGCTGGGAATGCGCTGCTTGAGAATATGTTTGCCGATGCCGTGCATCACCGAGGCGACGTGAATGTTCTCTTTCTGGCAGAGGGTGAGCAGGGCGGCCAGCTCCTGTTTTGCCTGCTGCTGGTTCATGCCGTGCAGATCCAGGTAGATCTCCGGCGGATAAATGCCCCGCTTGAGCTTTTTCAGCTCAAATTTTGACACATCTTCCCGCACATAACGGGTCGGCCCATCATCGTCGAGATGGGGCTGATACTCATCGCTGAAATAGTGGTCAACCCCAAGCTTTTCGCGGGTTTCGCGCATTTCGCGTTTCTGCTTGACCGGGCGTAACTCGGCCCTTATGGTATCTTGCTTGATTTTCCGGGTACCTTTTATCGCATCGCGGAACAGCAGGGTTTCCTCGTCTGTCGGTGAGGGCGTTTTTTTCATCAGATGCTCATGTATTAGGTATGCGTCTTGCCCGCAACGTAAACGGGGCTCGGGCCGGATATTACTCGACTTGGAGGTGGATTTGGACAAGATATTTATCGATGAGGTGGTTGCCGAGATGCACACCATCCAGGACATGTTGCGTTGGGCCATGAGTCGTTTCAACGACGCCGGGATTTTTTACGGTCATGGAACCGACAACGCCTGGGATGAAGCTGTGCAGCTGGTACTGCCCGCGTTACATCTGCCACCGGATGTAGACCCGGCCATGCGCCACTCCCGTCTCACCAGCAGCGAGCGTCACCGTATCGCCGAGCTGATTATCCGCCGCGTACAAGAGCGGGTACCGGCCGCCTATCTGACCAACAAGGCCTGGTATGCCGGTTGGGAGTTCTACGTGGACGAGCGGGTGCTCATTCCCCGTTCCCCCATTGCGGAGATGGTGGCCAACCGTTTCGCGCCCTTCCTCAAACATGAACCGACCCGGATCATGGACTTGTGCACTGGCTCCGGTTGCATCGCCATCATCATGGCCCACGAGTTCCCGGAAGCGGAAGTGGATGCCATCGACATCAGCATCGATGCACTGAACGTGGCCGAGCGCAACATCAACGATCACGGGCTGGAGCAGCAGGTCATTCCGATCCGCTCCGATCTGTTCCGCGATCTGCCGGCGGGCGACAAGTACGATCTCATCGTCTCCAACCCGCCCTATGTGGACTCCGAAGACATGTCGGATCTGCCGGAAGAGTTCCGTCATGAGCCCGAGCTGGCGCTAGCGTCCGGCTCCGATGGTCTCAAGCTGACCAAACGTCTGCTGGCCCATGCGGCAGATTTCCTCAAGGATAACGGCGTGCTGGTGGTCGAAGTGGGCAACAGCATGATCCATCTGGAAGCCCAGTTCCCCGAGATCCCCTTTACCTGGGTTGAATTCGAAAACGGCGGTCATGGCGTCTTTGTGATGACCCGTGAAGAGCTGGTGCAGTATCAGGATCATTTCGCCATCTACAAGAACTAAGCAGGAGCGCGCATGGCAGGGAACAGTTTTGGTCAACTCTTTCGGGTTACCACCTTTGGCGAGAGCCACGGCTTGGCGCTGGGCGCCGTGGTTGATGGCTGCCCGCCTGGGCTGGAGATAAGCGAAGCCGATCTGCAGGGAGACTTGGATCGGCGCAAGCCGGGCACTTCCCGCTACACCACGCCGCGCCGCGAGCCGGATGAGGTGAAGATCCTCTCCGGGGTGTTCGAGGGCAAGACCACCGGCACCTCCATCGGGCTGCTCATCGAGAATACCGATCAGCGCTCCAAGGATTACTCCGATATCAAGGATCTGTTCCGGCCGGGTCACGCTGACTACACCTACCACCAGAAGTATGGTCAGCGGGACTATCGCGGCGGCGGTCGCTCCTCGGCACGCGAGACCGCGATGCGGGTAGCGGCGGGGGCGATCGCCAAGAAGTACCTGAAACAGGTGCATGGCATCGAGATCACCGGTTTTCTCTCCCAGCTCGGCCCCATCAAGGCCGAGGCGTTTGACGCGGCGCAAATTGAGCTGAACCCCTTCTTCTTCCCCGATGCGGGCAAGCTGGAAGAACTGGATCAATACATGCGTGACCTGAAAAAAGAGGGCAACAGTATCGGTGCCAAGGTGCAGGTCATTGCCAGCAATGTGCCGGTGGGCCTTGGTGAGCCGGTGTTTGATCGTCTCGACGCCGACATTGCCCATGCCATGATGGGCATCAATGCGGTGAAAGGGGTGGAGATCGGTGACGGTTTCGCGGTAGTGGAGCAAAAAGGCTCCGAGCATCGCGACGAGATGACCCCGGCGGGCTTTGCCAGCAACCACGCGGGCGGCATTCTGGGTGGGATCTCGTCGGGTCAGGATATCGTGGTGAGCATGGCGCTCAAACCGACTTCCAGCATCACTGTGCCGGGAAAGACCATCAATACCGAAGGCGAGGCCATCGAGATGATCACCAAGGGTCGTCACGATCCTTGTGTCGGCATTCGCGCCGTGCCCATCGCCGAAGCCATGCTGGCGCTGGTGTTGATGGATCACCTGCTGCGCCATCGCGCCCAGAACCAGGGGGTGTTGACCCATACCCCGCAGCTGCGCTGATCGCTGTTGCTGCTTATCGACTGATCGCTCCCTGTTTGGGGAACAAGTTCGACAATACCAAAAAGGCGACCTTCGGGTCGCCTTTGCTATTTCAGGTAGCGGCTTATCCCGTCAATGCTTGCGGAGAGTGCGGGTCAGCAGATCCGCGGCGCCCGGATCGGCATTGAGACGACACCTGGGGGGCGAGAACTTGTTGTGGGGTTTGGGCAAGGCATGAATGGCCTCGTTGACTTTGAGGATCTGTTCTTCGCTCACGCTGTTTTTGGCAAACATCAAGCTGACCGGCTGGTGGTGTAGCAACAGTTGGCAGCTGATAAACTCTTCGGCCCCCAGCTGGGCCAGCCGGTAGCGAGCATATTGCCACTCCATGATGATGCCATCGAGGCGGCGAGCCAGCAGCAGATCGATCATCCGCTCATCGGCGTTGTATTCAGTCGCCATTTTAAGTGCCGGGCAGCTATCCATCTGATGCATGGGGCGGGTGCCGCGCAACTTGCCTATCTTGAGCCCTTTCTCGTTGCACAACGCGGACAGATTATCGAGCTGCGCCCAACGATCCTGATGGCCCGGGATAGGGTCATTGCTCAGCAGCACATAGGCACTCTGGCGGTAGGGGGTTGAGAAGCGGGCATAGCTCTGGCGCTCCGGCAGAGGGAGGGCGGCCATCGCCACATCCAGCTGATCGTGTTCTACCAGATGCAGTGCCCGCGCCCAGGGAAGCTCGCGAAACTTGGGGGCAAAGCCCGCCTGGGTAAGGATCTGGCGGGTCAGGCTGACATCCAGCCCATCCAGCTCACCCCGGTTGTTGATTTGGCTGAAGGGGGGCCAGTGACTCCAGGCCACGGTCAGGGTCTGACTGGCCTGCAGTGCAGGGCTTAGCAGCAGAAGCAGCAGGCCAATCCTTGCCTGCCAGCTGCCGCGGGGACGATATGGCGTGGTCATAGCTAAACCTCGTTATTGTGTTCTTTTATCCCGTGCTTTTGCCCTGCGAGCCATGCCTGCGAGGGCTGATATTGTGTTGCCAGTTAATAGTGTGGTGCGTGCTACATCAATCAACGGGATTATTCGGGGGGCAGGAGGGGGATTTTCTGTTCGTGCTGGGAGGAGCATCACATTTTTCTCGTTTATCCCGGACAACTCCGTTAGACTGCGCCTCTATTCTTTCCCCTTTGCTCTGCTCCCCGGGGAAATCGTTGTTTTCTCAATAGGCCCAGATCTTGTGAGATGGCATCGGCTCAGCAGAGGAGCCCCACCACAAATCCCCGGCGCCCCTATCTCTAGCAGGTAATTATGAGTTTTACTTCCCTCGGTCTGGCCGAACCCTTGTTGCGTGCCGTTGCCGAACAAGGCTACGACACCCCGTCTCCCATTCAGCAGCAAGCGATCCCCGCCGTTCTGGCTGGCCGCGATCTGATGGCGGCGGCCCAAACAGGGACCGGCAAGACCGCAGGCTTTACCCTGCCGATGTTGCAACGTCTGATGGAGAGCAAGCGCAAGGTGTCTCCGAACCGCATTCGTGCGCTGGTGCTGACCCCGACTCGCGAGTTGGCCGCCCAGGTGGGCGAGAGCGTGCGTAACTACGGCAAACACCTGCCGATGCGCAGCCACGTGGTCTTCGGCGGCGTCAGCATCAATCCGCAGATGATGGCGACTCGCCGTGGTCTGGACGTGCTGGTGGCCTGTCCTGGCCGCCTGATGGATCTTTACAACCAGAACGCCGTCAAGTTTGACGAGGTGGAGATCCTGGTCCTGGACGAAGCGGACCGCATGCTTGACATGGGCTTTATCCGCGACATCCGCCGCATCCTGGCCCTGATGCCGAAGAAGCGCCAGAACCTGCTCTTCTCCGCCACCTTCGCCGACGAGATCCGCGAACTGGCCACTGGCCTGCTGGATAACCCGGCTGTCATTGAAGTCGCCCCGCGCAACAGCACTGCCGAGCGTATCGAGCAGCTGGTGCACCCGTGCGACAAGGCCAACAAGATCGCGCTGCTGAGTCATCTGGTCACCAGCAACAACTGGCAGCAGGTACTGGTGTTCACCCGTACCAAGCACATGGCCAACCGTGTTGCCGAGACCCTCGACAAGAACGGCGTCAGCGCCGCCGCCATCCACGGTAACAAGAGCCAGGGTGCCCGTACTCGTGCGCTGGCCGGCTTCAAGGATGGTAGCGTCAAGGTGCTGGTGGCGACCGACATCGCCGCCCGTGGTCTGGACATCGACAAGCTGCCGCAAGTGGTCAACTTCGAGTTGCCGAACGTGGCGGAAGATTACGTTCACCGCATCGGTCGTACCGGTCGTGCCGGTGCTGCCGGTCACGCCATCTCCCTGGTTGCAGCCGATGAAGGCAAGCTTATCAAGGCGATCGAGCGTCTGACCAAGCAGAACATCCCGTGCGAGCAGGTAGCCGGTTTTGAAGCCTCCCGCGAGACCCTCGACAACATCGCCCGTGGTATCGGCGCGCCGCTTCGCAAAGAGCCCCGCGATCCGAGCGAGCAGCGCCGTGCGCCGCGTCCGCAAGGTCAAGGCCAGCGTCAGGGGGCCGGTCGTTCCGCCTCCAATGGCAATGCGGGTGGTGCCCGTACCGGTAACGGTGGCAAGCCCAAGCCGCAAGGTGGTCAGCGTCCGGCTGATGGTGCCGGCAAACCGGCTCAGGCCCGTCGTCCACGTCGCTCTACCCACAACCAGTAAGCTGCTCGGGAGCTTGACTCCCCAGCTATGCGGTTGACTGAAAAAGCCCTGCCAATCTGGCAGGGCTTTTTGTTTTTTCAGCCATGTAATCGACACTGTGTGGTGCTGCGAGAACAGCGCTAGATGGCGGAGAGGTACTGCTTTTGCATCGCCAGCCAGCGGCCGTTATTGATAAACGCCAGCTGTACCTTGAGCAGGGCCGCAATTTCCGCTCGGTGCTTTTTATCGAGATAGAGAAAGACCTGCTCTTTGGTGATCTTCTGCCAGGGGGACGCCAGTGCAGGTTGAGAGGCGGGGCGCATCTTGATGAGCCAGTCCACTTTGCCTCGATTCAGTTGGGCAAGCCCCTGCTTCTCATCGTTCAACCAGATGACCTGATAGTTGCCGAGGAAGCGCTCGCACCACTGGATGCCACGCAGGCAGCCAATCACGGTACCCCTGGCAGGGGGCCAGCTCGGGTTATCCCTTGGCTGACCATAAATCGCCGCCTCCGAGATGGGGGCACCGATCTGCAGCAAGTGGGGATAGGTCTGATCAAAGCCCTTGATCCGGGCCATATCGCCATCGACGGCATGGTCTGCCTCATAGGTGCAGGGGATCAACTGAAAGTCGATGCCGGCCCGGCCAAACCAGTCATGAATAAAAGGGCGCAATATCGCAGTGTGTTCGACCGCTGCCGCCAGCTTTAGCGGGGTTGCGTGGGCAACGGGAGTCAGCCCGACAAGCAGTAACCAGCCAATCCACTTCATATCGTACTCCAGAATCGGGCTTGTTTAAGCAGCACTGTTGTGACTATCTGTGCAGTGAAGAATAGCCGATGGGGATGGCTGCCAGACCGCTTCGCCAGCTATTCGTGACGGCCGGGTCAGGGGAGCAGCGCCGTGATCAGGATATGGGCCGCGCTCACCAGGATCACCGTGAAGGTCAGCCCCATTCCCGCCACCCGATAACGGAAGTTCTCCGGCGTTCGGCTCATGCCAAATGCATGGCAGAGGCGGCCAAGCAGCAAGGCGCTCCCCAGCAGATGGATAAGCCAGGGAGTCTGGTTGCCGGTTTCGACGAAATAGACCAGCAGCAGGGCGAGCAGGGCCGCGTAAACAGGCAGTATGGTCATGGTATCTGGCTCCTTGTGTGATGATAACGAGTGGCTGGAGTTAAGAGACGCGATATTGCTCGGCATCTCAATGGCTTGCCTTGAGGGTAGCAGCAAACAGCCTTAGCACGACCGTCATCCACTCACTCGCCATCTGCCAAGCGCAGGCGCAAAACAAACAGCCCTGCCGAGGTGGCAGGGCTGTATTTTGACCGTGTTGATGGTGGGCTGCGCCCCGTCATTACCCCTCGTAAGGGAGGGAGGAGTGGTGTAGCACGATACGCACCTTGCCATCATCCCCCTTCTTGAAACCCCAGGTCTTGTCGACTGTAGTTTCCTTGTTGTCGCGATCTACCAGATGCACCTTGCCCATGGTCAGCGCCATGTCGCCGTTGATATAGACGGCGGCATTGTCATAGCGATAGCTCTGCCAGTTTTTCAGGGCGAACCCTTTGTCGGTGGGGTAGGCGCTGTTGTTGCCGACAAAGTAGGCCAGCGCCCCCTCGCGGTTGGTGCGAAAGGTCTGCTCGCCACCGGCAAGGGTGGGTTTGAACAGCACCGGCCCCTGCTGGTAGCCATAAGCGCTGTCGAGCACCGACTCGGCGGTCGCCTTGGCGCGCTCAATCCCACCGGCGTGATAGTCATCGCTGATCTTGATGAGCGCCGCGCCCCAACCATCCTGCGCGGCCTTGATCTCCGCCTCGGTAATATTGTTGTTGGTGATTTCGGCTGCGCTGAGTGCGCCGCTGGCGGCCAGCAGGACGAGGGCAAGGGTGCTCTTCTTGAGGTGCAACATCATTGTTTTCAAACTCCTGATAGCGATAAACGAGCGGGCAGTGTAGCGAAGGGGCATGAACGGTTTTTGAACTGATTATTCAGGGTTGGGTAGTAAAAAGGTCGGTATATAGCCGAAGGTTTGGGTGTTTGTTTGGTAAGGGTCGCACTCTTAATTAATGGCGGATGCCTGTATCCAACTTGATTTATTTACCAACAAAAAGCCCCGCCAAGTTAATTGGCGGGGCTTTGCTATTTAGGGCATTCAGTATCGGGGATTACAGCGCTGGCAGCATTCCAAGGCTGACGCTGATCTGTACGCCGACGATCAGCACGCCCATGGCGGCGGCCACTCCAAGCGCCACTACGCCACCCGGGGCGCGGTAGTGGTGGGCTGGCGCCTGTTTGCGGCTCTGCCATACCAGTGCCACCGGCAGCAGTACCGCGAGGATCGCCAGCGCAATGGCTGCGTAGCCCAGCGCCATGATAAAGCCCTGCGGGAAGTAGAGGGCAAACAGCAATGGCGGCACGAAGGTAATGAGGCCAGTCTGAGTGCGGCCCTGCCAGTTGTCCTTGCGGCGGGTTGCCTTGGCCATAAAGTCAAACAGCCCCAGCGTTACCCCGAGGAAGGAGGTGGCGAGTGCCAGATCGGCAAACAGGTGCATCGCCTGATTAAACGCAGGCCAGCTCACCAGCTTGCCGACGTTGGCCAGCAGGCTGTTCAGCGCGCCGCCGGTTTGCAGCAGGGCTTGCTGGCCGAGCAGACCGAGGATCGCCACCTGCCACAGCACGTAGAGGATCAGCGGCAGGGCTGAGCCCCAGACAAAGACCCGACGCAACTGCTTGGGGCAGTCACCGAGGTAGAGCATCACGCTCGGAATGGAGCCGTGAAAGCCGAACGAGGTGAAGATGACCGGCAGGCCCGCCAGCAACAGGCCCTGACCCAGCGGCATCGAGAGCAGATGCTGCCCTTCGGTGCGGGGCAGCAGCAACGCCAGCACCACCACCATGATCACCAGTTTGACGGTGAACATCAGCCGGTTGAGGTAATCCACCGAGCGGGTGCCGACACAGACCATGCCGCCAAACAGCAGGGTAAAAGCCCAGGCGGCCTGCTCTTGGCTGAGGGTCATGCCCGCATCGGCCAGTGCCTGTGCCAGCAGGCTGCTGCCGCCGCTGATGTAGGCGGAGGCCAGCGAGTAGAACAGCATCAGGATACAGAAGGAGGCGATGCGCTTGCCCCAGGGGCCGAGCAGATGATCCGCCAGCTGGTGCAGGTACCACTTGCCGGTGTTGAGGCTTGCCTCTACTTGCAGCATGGCGGTGAAGGCCATCAGGGCCCAGAGGCCGACCATCAACATCAGGGTGGCGGGGCCGCCGAGGGAGGAGGAGGCCAGCGGCAGGGCCAGCATGCCGGCGCCTATGGAGGTGCCGGCAATCAACAGGGTACAACCCAGGGTTTTGGTATTCATGTTATCCATCCGAACGTAGCGGTGTCAGTGCAAACAGGTGGTGTCAGCAGTGACGTCAACAAGAGGGGTCAATTGGCGTTATCAGCAGGCGCCTCCGGTGATAGGGCCGGAGGCTAGCAATATCGGAACGGGAACATCTGTACCTAAAACCTGTCAGTCGTAAAAGATTGTTGCCACGTTAGCGGATCAAAATAGCGGAAACAACCCCTTTTATACGGATCTTGTGCTGGCTTGTGGCAACAAGTGGAAATAAATGATGACAACGGTAGCTAATTGCAGAAAAAAGCACCGAAAAAATGACTGGCAGGGGGCTCATTTATACAGACCAGCCAAGTGGCAACAGTACGGATAAGGGAGCGAGGAGGGGGGCGTTGAGTTGTGCGGCGAACAGGGTGCGGAGGCCGGTTGTTTAGTCGGCCAGACGGTAGAGAAAGTAAAGCGGGCGGGTAGGGTTGTGGGGGAAAACGATAAGGCTGCCGATGCTGGCAGCCTTATTGTCATCTGTTCGCTTTACCCACCCATTGACAGCAAATCGGGTCTGCAGCGGTCAGGTTAGCGACGGCGCTTGAGGGTGCGGCTCACATAGTGCAGCCCGCTCTGGTAGTCGCCGTTCACCGCCTTGAGCGCTAGCTCCAGCGCCTGGCTCGCCAGGGCATCGTGCTGCTGGGGCAGGGAGTTGATGCCAAAGGGGAGAAAGTCAAGCAGCCGATCGTCCCCGAAGGTGGCCATGGCGAGCTGGCTCATATCGATCTCTTGCTCCAACAGGTAGTCGAGTACCCCCTCCATCAGGATATAGGAGGTAGTGATTAGCGCTTCGGGCAGTTGACCCAGCTGCTGGTGCAGATCTTTGATCAGGCGATACCCCTCAAGGCGAGAGAAGTGATCCCCCTCGCACAGGTGGCGAGCCGCGCTGTGACTGGCGACCGCCTGCTCGAAACCGGCTTTGCGCTCCTGACTGATCGTGAGTGCCGGCAGCGCGGTGATCAAGGCGATATGGCGCAGAGTCGGGGTGAGCAGGGAGCTGGTGAGATCAAAGCTCGCTTTCTCGTTTTCACTGGCGACGGTGACGAACTTGTCGGCTGCCATCGCCCGGTCGATGGCGAGGATTTGGCTGCCTTGCGCCTGCAATTTGCCGTAGAAGGGGTCGTCTGGCGGCAGGCAACTGGCCACCAGCAGGGCGTCCACATGGCGGCTCACCAGCATCTGGGCCAGCTCTTTTTCTGTGGCGGGCTCATCTTCCGAGCAGACGATGAGCAGCTGATAGCCCTGCGCCCGGGCCCCCTGTTCCAGCCGTTTGGCCAGCTTGGCGTAACTGGCGTTCTCAAGGTCGGGCAGGATAAAGCCCAGAGTCTTGGTCTGGCCGCCGCGCAGGGAGGCGGCGCGGCTGTCCGGCTGGTAGTTATGGGCGGTGACCACGGCCATCACCTTGTCGCGGGTGGCCTGGCTGATGCGGTATTGGTCGGCCTTGCCATTGATCACATAGCTTGCCGTGGTGCGCGAGACACCGGCGAGGGCGGCGATTTCATCCAGTTTCATCATATTGGCTCTGTTTGAGTTGCAAGGCCCACGGTCACTGCCGGGTGAGGGCACCGAAAAGTGTGCGCGGGATCATATCATTGAAAAGCACTCTTTGTGGGTACTTGATCAATTCGCTGAAACGATTCAGTCTGAGTGTAAGTGAAACGATTCAGCCTGTCAGCAGCGAAGAGACCCAGTGGCCTGAAAATCGGGCCCCGATCACAGTGAACCGTGTTCGGGTCTATTGTCAGCTGGCGAGTTACCCGAATGTTCAATTGTGACGTACCGGCGCGGCCGGAACCTGATGGAGAGTCTCTATGTTGAAGTTGGCGCGAGAGCAGATCTTGCTGGGACAGTCGGTGGCAACCAAGTCGGACGCCATTGCCCTGCTGGCAGGCAAACTGACCGAAGCCGGTCTGGTGGAAGCGGGCTATGTGGATGGGATGCTGGCTCGTGAAGCGCAGCATGCCACCTATCTTGGCAGCGGCATCGCCATTCCCCACGGCACCACCGATACCCGTCATCTGGTGAAGAGCACAGGCGTCATGGTGGCCCAGTTCCCCAATGGTATCGAGTGGGATGAGGGGCAGATCGCCTATGTCGCCATCGGCATCGCCGCCAAGTCCGACGAGCATCTGGGCATTTTGCGCCAGCTCACCCATGTGCTGGGTGACGAGCAGGCGGCAGCCCAGCTCAAAGAGGCCACCGATGCCGACACCATCATCAACATCCTGACCGGCGCCACTGCCGTCAAAGAGGTGCAATACCTGACCCTGGCCGACTTTCCGGCCGATGATCGCGACCAACTGCTGCTGGGAGCAGCCGCCCGCGCCAAATCGGCGGGCTGGGGCGATGCCGCCATGGTGAGCGCGCTGCTGGCAAGCGAACCTGCCTATCTGGGCGAGGGCGTCTGGCTGGCCCGGGCGCAAGCGGTCCAGACCGGTTGGGTGCTGGCCACCCCGAGTAGCGCCCTCACGGCAGGGGAGCTGCCGGTCAGCGCCATGCTGCTGCTGTGCGCCGCAGATAGCAGCCATCTGCCGCAACTGGAGAATCTGGCCAAACTGGCGGCTGCCGGCCAACTCGCTACGCTGGCGGGCGGCGAGGGACTGGCCATGCTGCAAGCAGGCCCCGCGAGCGGTCTTTCCGAAACCTTCACCATCATCAATCCCCACGGCTTGCACGCTCGTCCCGGCGCCATGCTGGTCAAGGTGGCCAAAGAGTTTGAATCCGACATCCGGGTTGCCAATCTGGATGGCAGCGGCGAGGCAGTCTCCGCCAAGAGCCTGATGAAAGTGATCGGCCTTGGCGTCAAGTGCGGTCACCGTCTGGCATTTCGCGCCGAAGGGGCAGATGCCGAAGCCGCCCTCAAGGGGATCGGTGAGGCCATTGCCGCTGGTCTCGGCGAGGGGGCGCATTGATGAAGATTGTCACCATTACCCTCAACCCCGCCCTTGATCTCACCACCCGTCTTGAGGCGATGAGCCTTGGCGAGGTCAATCTGGTGAGCGAGGCCAACCTGCGCGCGGCAGGCAAGGGGATCAACGTTGCCATGGTGCTCAAGGATCTGGGCCGCGACGTGGGCGTCACCGGTTGGCTGGGCGCTGACAATGAACAGAGTTTTGTCTCCCTGTTTGCCGAGCGCGCGCTGGATGATCACTTTGTCCGTGTCGCGGGCAGCACCCGCATCAACGTCAAGATCTCCGAGCTATCCGGTCGGGTCACCGATCTTAATCTGCCGGGGCTCACCATCGAGCAAGGGGAAGTGAGCGCGCTGGAGCAGGCCATCGACGAGTTGGCTCCGCATGCAGAGTGGTTCGTGCTGGCGGGCAGCCTGCCCAAAGGGGTGGCTCCCGATTACTGTGCCCATCTGATCCGCCTGCTCAAGGCCAAGGGCAAGCAGGTGATCTTCGATTGCAGCGGCGCGGCCTTAAGCGAAGGGATCAAGGCGGCGCCGACTCTGGTCAAACCCAATCTGGAGGAGCTGAGCCAGTGGGCGGATCGCCCCGTCAAGACCCTGAGCGAGCAGGCCGAGTGTGCCCGCGCGCTGCAGGCCAGCGGGATCCCCCACGTGGTGATCTCCAACGGCGCCGATGGCCTGATCTGGTTTGCCCCGGATGCCGTTTGGCAAGCCATTCCGCCGCGGATGCAGGTGGTCAGCACCGTGGGTGCTGGCGATTCTCTGGTGGCAGGTCTCGCCCATGGTCTCAGCCTTGGCTGGGCGCCGGAGCAGACCCTGCGGCTGGCTACCGCCGTCTCGGCACTGGCGGTCAGTCAGGTGGCGGTCGGTTTTAACGATATCAATGTGCTCAACCCCTTACTTGAACAGGTGCGCGTAGAGCGTCTGGATGAGCTGGCACCGGTTCAATGCCATACCCCCTCAATGGAAAACTCAGGAGATGCCCAATGAAAGCAATTCTGGTTACGGCTTGCCCGGCGGGCATAGCCACCAGCTTTCTCGCTGCCAAACGGATAGAACAGCAGGCCAAACTGGCTGGCTGGGAGCTCACCCTCGATGTCGGCTCCAGCGTGCAACCCCGCCAGGTGCCGAGCAAGGAGCAGATTGCCGCCGCCGATCTGGTGGTGGTTGTCGCCAGTGCCCCGGTGGATCTCGCCGCCTATGATGGCAAGCGAGTCTATCAGGGCAG
This sequence comes from Aeromonas sp. R10-2, assembly GCF_040908445.1. Classification (NCBI taxonomy): domain Bacteria; kingdom Pseudomonadati; phylum Pseudomonadota; class Gammaproteobacteria; order Aeromonadales; family Aeromonadaceae; genus Aeromonas; species Aeromonas sp. R10-2. The sequence goes on from NZ_JBFODS010000036.1 coordinate 15,226, forward strand.
CATGGATCTCGCCCTGCAGGATCCGGCTGCCTTGCTGGAAGCCGCAACCAGCGGTGCCAGCGTCTATCGTCATCAAGCCGCGCCCGCTGCCGCCAAACCGGCCGCCGCTGGCAAGCGCATTGTGGCGGTGACCGCCTGTCCGACCGGTGTGGCCCACACCTTTATGTCGGCAGAAGCGCTGGAGACCATGGCCAAACAGCTGGGTTATCAGATCCGTGTCGAAACCCAAGGCTCGGTCGGTGCCCAGAATGCCCTGACCGCCGAGGAGATTGCCGCTGCCGATCTGGTGTTCCTCGCCACCGACATCGAAGTGGACATGGCGCGTTTTGACGGTAAGCCGGTCTATCGCACCAGCACCGGCGCTGCGCTGAAGAAAACCCGTGCCGAGCTCGACAAGGCGTGGATCGAGGCGACACTCTATCGCCACAGCGGTGCCAGCCAGCCCAAGAAAGAGGAAAAAGCCGGCCCCTACAAGCACCTGCTGACCGGCGTCTCCTTCATGCTGCCCATGGTGGTGGCGGGCGGCCTTATCATCGCGCTCTCGTTTGTGTTCGGTATCGAAGCGTTCAAGGTGGAAGGCACTCTGGCCGCCGCTCTGATGAAGATCGGTGGTGGCTCCGCCTTTGCCCTGATGATCCCGGTGCTGGCCGGTTACATTGCCTACTCCATCGCTGACCGCCCGGGTCTCGCTCCCGGCATGATCGGCGGTATGCTGGCAAGCTCGCTGGGCGCCGGTTTCCTCGGCGGTATCGTGGCCGGTTTCCTGGCCGGTTACAGCGCCAAATACCTGAGCGACAAGGTGCGCCTGCCGACCACTCTGGAAGCGCTCAAGCCCATCCTGATCATTCCGCTCTTTGCCAGCCTCTTTACCGGTCTGGTGATGATCTATGTGGTGGGTGGCCCGGTGGCCGGCATCATGAATGCCATGACCGAGTTCCTCAACAACATGGGCTCTGCCAACGCCGTGCTGCTGGGTGTCATCATCGGTGCCATGATGTGCTTCGACATGGGGGGCCCGGTCAACAAGGCAGCCTACGCCTTCGGGGTCGGTCTGCTGGCCTCCAAAACCTATGCCCCGATGGCAGCGGTGATGGCCGCTGGTATGGTGCCGGCACTGGGGATGGGGATCGCGACCTTCCTGGCTCGCACCAAGTTCATCAAGGCGGAGCAGGAAGCGGGCAAAGCCTCCTTCGTGCTGGGTCTGTGCTTTATCTCCGAGGGCGCCATCCCGTTTGCCGCCAAGGATCCGATGCGCGTTATCCCGTCCTGTATGGTTGGCGGCGCCCTGACCGGTGCGCTCTCCATGCTGTTCGGCTGCGAGCTGATGGCACCCCACGGCGGCCTGTTCGTGCTGTTCATTCCGCACGCCATTAGCAACGTGATGATGTATATCGTGGCGATTGCGGCAGGCTCGCTGTTGACCGGTGTCTCCTACGCCATGCTCAAGCGCGGTGAAGAGCAGGCCAAGCTGGCCACCGCATAAGCCTTGCCCCCCGGCAACACGTCATAACCAAGAGCGGCCTGCGGGCCGCTTTTTGTTTTGTCGGGAGGATAGGTAACCTGTGAGGGGAAGATAGGGAGTGGTTAAAAGTCCCAGCCTTGTTGTTCTGGCAACTGGGGTTGCGCTCCTTCCAGCGCTTTGCGCCGCGCAGCCTCGACCCGGCGTTTGCGATCCTGGCACAGGCGCATCACCTCTTGTTGCTGGGCAGGGGTCATGGTGAGCCAGTTGAAACGCTCTTCGCGATTGCGCAGGCACCCCTTGCAGTAGCCTTTGTTGTTCACTTCGCAGACCCCGATGCAGGGGCTCTGCAGCGGGAATATTTCGAGCTGTTCCATCCATCACCTCGCACACCCTGTCACCTTGTTATAACCCAGCGGATCCCCTTTGGAGAAATCCTGCTTCAAGTGATTGATGTCGTTTGCTTTCCCCCTGCAAATTTGGCATCTTCCCCGCCGAGCATGGCTCTTGGCGTTATATGAGGACATATGAACAAACACGCGTACTGGCTGACCGCCGCAGTGCTGGGACTGGCCGGTTGTGCGGGCAACTCTGACAAAGCAGAAGTGCCCAAAAAACAGACCGACAACAGATGCTTTCTTAACTGCGAGGTGCCGGAAAATCTGGGCAAGCAGTATCTGGACGGGACCTTGCCAGAGGATCTGGTGAGGGTGGAGCGGGTCAATAGCCGTGCGCGTGCCGACTACAGCAAGTTTGGCCCGCAAAGCAGACTGGTATTGGAGCGCTCCGGCAAGATGACCCGCCGTTATGGCGAGCTCTATCACCAGCTCTCCCGCTGGGTGGCGGGCGGCGGCAATCCTGCCGACATCACCCGTTACGGTATCAGCCTGGCTCAGCTGGGCGGCGCCGATCGCATGGGGAACGTGCTCTTTACCGGTTACTACTCGCCGGTGCTGGAGGTGCGCCACCGCCCGGATGCCAAGTACAAATATCCCATCTATGCCATGCCCAAATGTGGCGGCCGTTGTCCTACCCGGGCCGAGATCCATCAGGGAGCGCTGGCCAACCGAGGGCTGGAGCTGGGTTACAGCAAATCCCTTATCGACAACTTCCTGATGGATGTGCAGGGCTCCGGCTTTGTCCACTACGGGGATGACGATCGGCTGCAATATCTGGGTTACAGCGGCAAGAACGGCCACGGTTACGTCAGTATCGGCCGGGTACTGATCGACCGCGGTGAAGTGCCCAAAGAGCAGATGTCGATGAAGGCCATCAAGGAATGGGCCAACCGTCAACCGGAGGAGACCGTCAAGGAGCTGGTGGAGCAGAACCCCTCCTATGTCTTCTTCGAGCGTCGCCCCACCAATGATGTGATCGGCGCTGCCGGTATCCCGCTGCTGCCGTTGGCGGCCGTCGCTGCCGACAAGACCCTGCTGCCGATGGGGACCCCGATCCTCGCTGAAGTTCCCCTGCTCGATAAAGAGGGCAACTGGACCGGCAAGCACCAGCTGCGGCTGTTGATTGCGCTGGATGTGGGCGGGGCGGTGAAGAAGGGGCACCTCGATCTCTACCACGGTATGGGTGAGAAGGCTGGCGTCGCAGCCGGTCACTACAAGCACTTTGGCCGGGTCTGGAAGCTGGGCCTGCACCACGGGCCGACCGCTGCCCCCTGGTTGTAATCCTCTGATGGGTTGGGCGTCTGTCATCGGGCGCCCGAGCAAACCCGAGCAAAGATGAAGAGACAAAAAAAGCCGCCGGATTGCTCCGGCGGCTTTCTATTTTGTGTGAGTTACAGCTGGTGGCTGCGTCAGCTCTTCTGGATATCCAGCCGGATGGCGCCGACCGGTTTGCAGCAGCAGGGGAGGCACTCCCCCTGGGCGACGAATGCCAAGGGCACCGCAGGATAGTGCACCTTGCCAGCCATCAGCGGAGTGCGGCAGGCGCCGCAATAGCCGCTGCGACACTGGAACTCCACATGATGACCATGGCGCTCCAGGGTCTCCAACACGCTTTCGCCGGGATGGGCGTGCAGCACGGCACCATCCCGGGTATGTACCCGTGGTGCCACGACCGCCTGCTGTTCAGCAGCTGCGTGCGGGGCAGGGGTCAGCGTGTTGGTGGCATCACTCACAGCTCGAAATCACCCAGGTCATCGGCATTGACTTCGCTGTCGATCTGACCGACCAGATAGGAGCTGACCTCTACCTCTTGCGGGGCGACCTGCACGTTGTCGGATGACAGCCAGGTGTTGATCCAAGGGATCGGGTTCTGCTTGGTGCCGGCAAAGGCTGGCTGCAGGCCGACCGCGCTCATGCGCAAGTTGGTGATGTACTCCACGTACTGGCAGAGGATGTCCTTGTTCAGGCCGATCATGGAGCCGTCCTGGAACAGGTACTCGGCCCACTCCTTCTCCTGAATGGCCGCTTCCTTGAAGATCTCGAAGCATGCCTGTTCGCACTCGGCGGCGATCTCGGCCATCTCCGGGTCATCCTGGCCGGTGCGCATCAGGTTCAGCATGTGCTGGGTGCCGGTGAGGTGCAGCGCTTCGTCGCGGGCGATCATCTTGATGATCTTGGCGTTGCCTTCCATCAGTTCACGCTCGGCGAAGGCAAAGGAGCAGGCGAAGCTGACGTAGAAGCGAATTGCTTCCAGCGCGTTGACGCTCATCAGGCACAGATAGAGCTTCTTTTTAAGCTCGCGCAAGGTGATGGTCACCTCGCGGCCCGCGACGGTGTGGGTCCCTTCACCATGCAGGTTGTAGAGGGCGGTCGCTTCGATCAGATCGTCGTAGAAGTGGCTGATGGAGCCAGCGCGCTTCAAGATCTGCTCGTTGGTCACGATGTCGTCGAACACCTGGGCGGGGGTGTTGACGATATTGCGGATGATATGGGTGTAGGAGCGAGAGTGGATGGTCTCGGAGAAGGCCCAGGTCTCAATCCAGGTTTCCAGCTCAGGAATGGAGACCAGCGGCAGCAGGGCCACGTTGGGGCTGCGGCCCTGAATGGAGTCCAGCAGGGTCTGGTACTTCAGGTTGGAGATGAAAATGTGCTGCTCGTGGGGCGGCAGGGCCTGATAGTCGATGCGATCACGGGAGACATCCACCTCTTCCGGGCGCCAGAAGAAGGAGAGCTGCTTCTCGATCAGCCGCTCGAACACTTCGTGCTTTTGTTGATCATAACGGGCTACGTTGACCGATTGGCCAAAAAACATCGGCTCTTTGAGCTGGTCGTTTTGGGTTTGGCAGAAAGTTGAATAGGCCATGGTTACCAGAATATGTGAATAGAGAAAACAGGAGAGCGGGAGCTTGTCGCTCCCGCCCGGTTATCAGTTCTTGCCGTGACTTAGATTTTGCAAGCCCCGCCAGCACAACCGTCATCTTGCAGGTCGGTCTGGGCATCGTCTGCACCATCACGGGTGTTGTGATAGTACAGAGTCTTGAGGCCGTATTTGTAGGCGGTCAGCAAGTCCTTGAGCAGCTGTTTCATCGGCACCTTGTTGCCTTCGAAACGGGCAGGGTCGTAGTTGGTGTTGGCGGAGATCGCCTGATCCACAAACTTCTGCATGATACCGACCAGCTGCAGGTAGCCGTCAACGCTCGGTTGCTTCCAGAGCAATTCGTATTGATCTTTCAGGCGATCATACTCGGGCACCACCTGTTTGAGAATGCCGTCTTTGGACGCCTTGACCGACACCAGGCCGCGCGGCGGCTCGATGCCGTTGGTGGCATTGGAGATCTGGCTGGAGGTCTCGCTCGGCATCAGGGCGGTCAGGGTGGAGTTACGCAAGCCCACGGACTTGATCTCTTCACGCAGGCTTTCCCAATCCAGATGCAGCGGCTCGTTGCACAGCGCATCCAGATCCTTCTTGTAGGTGTCGATGGGCAGGATGCCCTGGGCATAGGTGGTCTCGCCAAACAGCGGGCAGGGGCCGAACTCGCGGGCCAGCTGCACGGAGGCTTTCAGCAGATAGTACTGAATGGCCTCGAAGGTACGGTGAGTCAGGGCCAGACCGGAGCCGTCGGAGTAACGGGCACCGTTTTTGGCCAGGTAGTAGGCGTAGTTGATGACGCCGATCCCCAGGGTGCGACGACCCATGCTGCCCTTCTTGGCGGCGGCAATCGGGTAATCCTGATAGTCGAGCAGGGCGTCGAGGGCACGCACGGCCAGATCGGCCATCTCTTCCAGATCTTCCAGCTTCTCGATGGCACCGAGGTTGAAGGCGGAGAGGGTGCACAGGGCGATCTCGCCACTCTCGTCGTCGATGTTGTTGAGCGGCTTGGTCGGCAGCGCAATCTCGAGGCAGAGGTTGGACTGGCGTACCGGCGCCACGCTCGGGTCGAACGGGCTGTGGGTGTTGCAGTGATCCACGTTCTGGATGTAAATGCGACCTGTACCGGCACGCTCCTGCATCATCAGGGAGAAGAGGTCTACCGCTTTCAGGGTCTTCTTGCGAATGGCCGGATCCTGCTCGTACTTGACGTAGAGCTCTTCAAACTTGTCCTGATCGGCGAAGAAGGCATCGTACAGACCCGGCGCATCGGACGGGGAGAACAGGGTGATGTCACCACCCTTGATGAGGCGCTGGTACATCAGTTTGTTGATCTGCACGCCGTAGTCCATGTGACGGACACGGTTTTCTTCCACGCCGCGGTTGTTCTTGAGCACCAGCAGGCTCTCGACTTCGGTATGCCACAGCGGGTAGAACAGGGTGGCCGCACCGCCGCGCACGCCGCCCTGGGAGCAGCACTTCACGGCAGTCTGGAAGTATTTGTAGAAGGGGATACAACCGGTGTGGAACGCTTCGCCACCACGGATGGGGCTGCCCAGACCGCGGATGCGACCGGCGTTGATGCCGATACCGGCGCGCTGGGAAACGTAACGCACGATGGAGCTGGCGGTGGCGTTGATGGAGTCCAGGCTGTCGTCGCATTCGATCAGTACGCAGGAGCTGAACTGACGGGTCGGGGTACGCACGCCGCTCATGATCGGGGTCGGCAGGGAGATCTTGAAGGTCGAGACCGCATCATAGAAGCGCTTGATGTAGTCCAGACGGGTATCTTTCGGGTACTTGGAGAAGAGGCAGGCCGCAACCAGCATATAGAGGAACTGCGGGCTCTCGTAGATCTCGCCGGTAACGCGGTTCTGGACCAGATATTTGCCTTCCAGCTGTTTGACTGCCGCGTAGGAGAAATCCATGTCGCGCCAGTGATCCAGATGGGTGTTCAGCTCTTCGAATTCGGCCTGGCTGTAGTCTTCCAGCAGGTGCTTGTCGTACTTGCCCATGTCCACCAGACGAGCCACGTGCTGGTAGAGGTGGGGCGGTTCGAACTGGCCGTAGGCCTTCTTGCGCAGGTGGAAGATGGCCAGACGGGCGGCCATGTACTGGTAGTCCGGGGTCTGCTCGGAGATGAGGTCAGCCGTCGCCTTGATGATGGTTTCGTGAATGTCGGCGGTACGGATACCGTCATAGAACTGGATGTGGGATTTGAGCTCTACCTGGGAGACCGACACGTTGTCGAGCCCTTCGGCGGCCCAGTCCAGCACGCGGTGAATTTTATCCAGATCGATGGGTTCTTTGTGTCCGTTACGCTTCGTCACAAACAAGTTCATTGGCTGATGACCTTCAGTTGATTCCCGAAAAACCATCGCACAATGGCGCCACCCAAGCTCCGGCGGTGTGCGGGAGTTGGGTAGAGATTGTGCGATGAATCACAAGATGTAGTGTTATTTTAAGTTCGAGCTACAAGATAGTGAGGTCAGCCCGCCATTGCAATGTGTGGATAAGTGACGAGCTGTGGATAAATTGTGAGTCTTGCCCCATCAGTTAGTGACCGCTCACAGTGAGCGGGTTTTCATTCGTCCGCTCCGCTAAATGCAAGTCTCCCGATCGAAGATGGAAAATTTAAATAACTTTTTTTGCTTGCGGAACAGGGTGCTTTTTACTAGCAAACGGCGGCTGATTATCCCTTATGCAATAAGGGTCAAAAGCTGTCCAGTTGTTCTAGCCGCGGGCTCAGCGTGGCAAGGGCTTTGCATCAGACGATGGGGTGTTGTGGCCGCTGTGTGACGTCTATAAGCTTGTCAAATGGGCATCCAACAGGCGGTAAGTTGCCTTTATTATCCATCAATAGAGGAGTGACGGTGGCGCAGGACGCGGGAGCGTAATGGAAGAGAGATTCAGGGGGCGGAGAGTCTCTTCGCCCCGTTATCGCATGTCAGCCGGTAAGGCTGCGCGTTACGCCTTGGCCGTCAACTCATAGCGCAGCCAGTGGTGCAGGGCCTGCACGGTATCAAACTGCAGATCGGCGCCCCACTGGGCGGGATCTTCCTCATCATTGAGATAGCCCCAGCCAGCGACCGCGGTGCGCATGCCAGCATTGCGGCCGGCTTCGATGTCCCGCACATGATCCCCCACATAGAGGCAGTGAGCTGCTTCGACCCCCAGCTTCTCACAAGCAAAGAACATGGGGGCGGGGTCGGGCTTGCGTACCGGCAGGGTATCGGCGCTGACCGTTACGCCGCAGCTGGCGAGCTGTGGCAGGGCCGCCAGCAGCGGCTCGGTGAGAAAGCCCGGCTTGTTGGTGACTATGCCCCAGGGGAGCTGTTTCTCGTCGAGCCACTCGATGAGATCCACCATTCCCTCATAGGGGCGGGTACCGACGCAGAGATTGGCCGCGTAGTAGTCGAGCAGGGCATTGCGCAGGCGGGTGGCACCCAGCTCTTCAAGCAGTTCGTTGCCGAGCCCTGCTTTGAGCAGCCCGAGCGCTCCGTGGGAGGTGGTCTGACGAATGATGTCGTCAGAGAGCGGCGCAAAACCTTCGTTTATCAGCACATGGTTGACGGCGGCGCCGAGATCCGGGGCCGTGTCGAGCAGGGTGCCATCCAGATCGAACAGCACGCAGCGCAGGGGCACAGGGTGAGAGGCGCTCATCAACCGTGCTCCGGGCGGACAAACTCCACCATATAGTTGACGTCGACATTTTTGCCGAGCTTGAACTGGTTGGTGAGCGGGGCGTAGTGGACACCGCTCATATCCCGCACCAGCAGGCCAGCTGCTTCACCCATGCGACACAATTCGGCCGGGGTGATGAATTTTTTGTGATCGTGGGTACCCTTGGGCACCATCTTCATCAGGTATTCGGCCCCGATGATCATCATCAGATAGGATTTGGGGTTGCGGTTGATGGTGGAGACGAACACCCGTCCGCCCGGGCGTACCAAAGTCGCGATGGCGCGCAGCACGGAGGCGGGGTCCGGCACATGCTCCAGCATCTCCATGCAGGTGACCACGTCATACTGGCCCGGCACTTCGGCGGCATGGGCTTCGGCAGTGATCTGGCGGTACTCGAGCTCGACACCCTGCTCAAGGGCGTGCAGGCGGGCGACGCCGAGGGGCTCCTTGCCCATGTCGATGCCGGTGACCCTGGCGCCACGGCGGGCCATGCTCTCGGAGAGGATGCCGCCACCACATCCGATATCGAGAATGCGCTTGCCAAACAGACCGCCACTTTTGTCGGTGATCCAGTCAAGGCGTACCGGATTGATTTGATGCAGGGGTTTGAATTCACCTTCCATGTCCCACCAGCGGGAGGCGATGGCTTCAAACTTGGCGATTTCTGTCAGATCGACATTGGCATCACTGTTCATTTTTCGAAGATCCTGTGGCAGGGCGCCCGCTTCTGAGTCATGGGCGCAATCTATTGTCCTGGCGGGCATTATAACGGACGGACTTTGTCACACCAGCCCGATCTGATACCCGATTTGTGGCTTAAGGTATTTGGCTCAGTGTGTTACCATGTCGCGCTGTTTAAGCCAAAGAACAACTAATTAGGGATAAGGCTTTCTATGAGCGATCTGGCCAGAGAGATCACGCCGGTCAACATCGAAGAAGAGCTCAAGAGTTCCTATCTTGATTACGCCATGAGCGTGATCGTAGGACGAGCTCTGCCGGATGTGCGTGATGGCTTGAAACCGGTTCACCGCCGCGTTCTGTTTGCTATGAACGAGTTGGGGAACGACTGGAACAAGCCCTATAAAAAATCGGCCCGTGTGGTCGGTGACGTAATCGGTAAATATCACCCGCACGGCGATATCGCTGTGTATGACACCATTGTCCGGATGGCGCAGGATTTCTCCATGCGTTACATGCTGGTCGATGGTCAGGGCAACTTCGGTTCAGTCGACGGCGACAGCGCCGCGGCGATGCGTTATACCGAAGTGCGGATGGCCCGCATCTCCCACGAGCTGCTGGCTGATCTGGACAAAGAGACAGTGGACTGGGTGCCGAACTATGACGGCACCGAGATGATCCCGGCGGTCATGCCTACCAAGGTTCCCAACCTGCTGGTCAACGGCTCCTCCGGTATTGCGGTGGGCATGGCGACCAACATTCCGCCTCACAACCTCACCGAGATTGTCAATGGCTGTCTGGCGCTGATCGAAAATGGCGACCTCACCATTGACGAGCTGATGACCTACATCACCGGCCCGGATTTCCCCACCGGCGGCATTATCAACGGTCGTTCCGGCATCGTGCAGGCGTACCGTACCGGTCGTGGCTCCATCTATGTGCGGGCCAAAGCTGAAGTGGAAGTGGACGAGAAGACCAGTCGCGAGACCATCATCGTTCACGAGATCCCCTATCAGGTGAACAAGGCTCGACTGATCGAGAAGATTGCCGAGCTGGTCAAAGAGAAGAAGATCGAGGGCATCAGTGCCCTGCGCGATGAGTCTGACAAAGACGGCATGCGCATCGTTATCGAGATCAAGCGCGGCGAGTCCGGCGAGATTGTGCTGAACAATCTCTACAAGCACACCCAGATGCAGACCACGTTCGGCATCAACATGGTGGCGCTCGATAACAACCAGCCCAAGGTGATGAACCTTAAAGAGATCCTGGATGCGTTCCTGCTGCACCGCCGTGAAGTGGTGACTCGCCGGACCGTGTTCGAACTGCGCAAAGCGCGGGATCGGGCACACATTTTGGAAGGTCTGGCGGTTGCGCTGGCCAACATTGATCCCATCATCGAGCTGATCCGTCACAGCGCGACCCCGGCAGACGCGAAAGCGGGCCTGGTTGCCAAGGGCTGGGAGCTTGGCAACGTGGCCGCCATGCTGGAAAAAGCGGGCGACGATGCGGCACGGCCAGAGTGGCTGGAGCCCGAGTTCGGTATCCGTGAAGGTCAATACTTCCTGACCGAACAGCAAGCCCAGGCCATCCTTGACCTGCGTCTGCACAAGCTGACCGGCCTCGAGCACGAGAAGATCCTGGAAGAGTACCAATCTCTGCTGGATCTGATCGCCGAGCTGCTGCACATCCTGGCGAGCCCTGCTCGTCTGATGGAAGTGATCCGCGATGAACTGCTGGCCGTGCGCGAGCAGTATGGTGACGAGCGTCGCACCGAGATCAGCATGTCCAGTGCCGAGATCAACATCGAAGATCTGATCACCCCGGAAGATGTGGTGGTTACCCTGTCTCACCAGGGCTATGTGAAGTATCAGCCGCTCTCCGACTACGAGGCCCAGCGCCGTGGTGGTCGTGGCAAGTCGGCCACCCGGATCAAGGAAGAGGACTTTGTGGAGCGTCTGCTGGTGGCCAACACCCACGACACCATTCTGTGCTTCTCCACCCGTGGCAAGGTCTACTGGCTCAAGGTTTACCAGTTGCCGGAGGCGTCCCGTGGCGCCCGTGGTCGTCCGATCATCAACCTGCTGCCGCTGGAAGAGGGTGAGCGTATCACCGCTATCCTGCCGGTGAAGGAGTATGATGCCGAGAAGTATGTGTTCTTCGCCACCGCCAACGGTACCGTGAAGAAGACCAGCCTCTCTGACTTCAGCCGTCCGCTCTCCTCCGGTATCCGCGCCATCAACCTCAAAGAGGGTGATGAGCTGATCGGGGTGGATATCACCGACGGCAGCAACGAGATCATGCTCTTCTCCGACGCGGGCAAAGTTGTTCGCTTCGCGGAAGGCAGCGGTCGCGCTGATGCCGATGTCAGCGATGACGTTGAAACCGACGACGATGCCGGCAATGACGATGATGGCAGCGACAACGGCGAAGGCACCGAAAGCAAGGGTACCTTCAAGGGTGTGCGTCCGATGGGCCGTACCGCGGCCGGTGTACGCGGCATCAAACTGGGTGCCGGTGACAAGGTGGTTTCCCTCATCGTTCCGCGCGGCGAAGGTGCCATCCTCACCGCCACCGAGAACGGTTACGGCAAGCGGACTGCGTTGGCCGAATACCCGACCAAGAGCCGTGGTACCCAGGGCGTTATCTCCATCAAGGTGGATGAGCGTAATGGCAAGGTGATCGATGCGATCCAGGTCGAAGATACCGATCAGATCATGCTGATCACCAACGGCGGTACTCTGGTGCGTACCCGTGTTGCCGAGGTGAGCGTCATTGGCCGTAACACCGGCGGTGTCCGTCTGATCCGTACCGGTGAAGACGAGACCGTGGTTGGCCTGCAGCGTATCGCCGAGAGCGACGAAGACGAGAACGACGCGTTGGCCGTTGACGGTGAGGTATCTGAAGGTACCGATACCGCGACCGGCACTGATGCGGTCGATGCTGGGGAAGCGGGCGACGAGTAATCGTCACCTGTTACCCGAGCAACGTCTCTGAGCAAAAAGAGCGACCCTGGTGGTCGCTCTTTCTATTTGTCTGCTTTTTATGTCTCTACGCTGCTCTTACGGCTGGATCACTCCTGCAGCCACATTCTGGCGCTGCGGGCGGGAATGGCGACCCGTACCCACTGGCTCTGCACGTTGACTACGGCCCCTTGGTCGAGCACGTCCCGATAGTTGCGATACCAGTTCATCTCGAACCTGGCGGTATCGAGCCAATACTCCTGCTCGTAGTCGCACTTGTTGATACCGACCAGCCCCTGTTTGCCCCGTTTGAACAGCACGAAGCAGTCACCGCTGCCGACCAGCTGCATGGGTTGACCCTGCACCGCATTGTGGAAGCGGATCATCCCCTTGAGATCGGCGCGCTGGTAGTAATCCTGCCAGCGCAGTCCATCCTTGGCCTGGGTCTCGCCGTGATCGGAGTAGATCAGCGGCGAGCCACCATCGCGGCCGAGCAGGTAGGCATAGGCCAGCTTCTCGTCAGTCTGGCTTAAGATCTGATAGCGGAAGCCGTCGTTGGTGGGGATGTCGTGGGTCACGGCAAAGGTGACGGCGCGACTGCCCGGTAGCGCCTGACCGTAGGCGCCCGGATCCGCCAGCAGGTTCATGCTGCCGCCATACCCCAGCGCGCCGCGCAGGGAGGCAAACAGCGGAAAGTCATAGGCTCCCTGGCCGCTGCTGTCGAGGTAGGGTTTGAGGAAGCGCTCGTAATCGGTGCTGCCTGCGCCCCCTGTGGTGATCACCTCGCCAAATACGTGCATCCCCTGTTTGATCTCGGGGGTGAACACGGCATTGATCTGGTAATCGCTCATGTGTTTGACCGCATCGACCCGAAAACCCTTGATCCCCATCCCCTTGAGCGCCTTGAGGTAGGCCTGTTGCTGGCTAACCACCCAGTTATTGGGATCCAGATCCGGCAGCCCCTTGTCACCGGCACCACCACAGAGTCGCCAATACTGGACATGACCCGGATCGCTCCAGTCGCTGATGCACCCTTCGGGATGAAAATCCTGACCGGAGAGGAAGTTTTGCCCGAGATCGCCAAACAGTTTCTGGCGCTCGAAATAGGCCGGGTTGCTGGCGTAGCTTTGCAGCAGTTCGTTGCCGGGATAGTTGAGATCGCTGCGTTTCCAGCTTTCGTTGGCCATGTGGTTGAGCACCACATCGGCATAGACGGCGATGCCCCGCGCCTTCATGGCTGCGATCAGCTGCTCGAGATCCTGCTTGTTGCCAAGGGGTGAGTCGACAAGACGCAGATCCTGCGGCTGGTAACGGGCCCACCATTCGTTGCCTGATGACTTGAGAGGCGGCGAGATGAGTACCTGTTTGTAACCGGCCGACTTGATAAGGTCGGCTTTGGCGGTCACTTCACTGTACTTCCAGTTGAAGGCGTGCAGTATGACGTCGGCGTGCGCCAAGGGGGCGATCAGCATGCCTGCGATCGCCCATATTCCCGCTGTGTGTTTCATTATTGTGTCCCTGTTTTTATAGATGCCTGAATGGGCAACCCAGCTTTGGCGGGAACAGGGTGGGCTGCAATCCACAACCTGCAGATTTGTGACCGCTTTCAGGATGATTTCGCCGATTATGTGAGCTATTTCGGCTTTTCCTTGTCACGGCCAGTTGCCTTTTTACAAGTGATTTTTTTGTCATTTCCCTGTCATTCCCAGCCGCTATCCTGCCAGGCGAGTGGTGCGTTGTTGCCATCACCTTCACCGTCAGGAGCTGCATATGACCAGTTGGATCACGTGGGAAATTTGGTGGAGCCGGGTATGGGGCGAGTCAGAGGTGCCGCTGTATGAAGAGGATGAGCACGAAGTGGCTTATGAACCCTCGCGACTGCCAGTTGAAATGGTGGAGCAGGGGCGGGATCAGCGCGCAGGCTAAGGCGCTAGCCCTCTCTTTAGCGGATAGCGCGATCCTGTCGCGACAATCCTTCCTATAGACCTCTTGGCAGGCAAGGGCTGTGCACCTGATATATGCAGGGCATGAGAGGGGGATTAGAAGAGCGACAGCTGCTCCCCGGGGCGGATAAACCCATCCAGCTTGAGCTGAATATGGCGTTTGCCCAGATCAAGGCGCTTGCTGATAAGGCGAAAGCGCTGGGCCAGCAGATCGGCAAAGAGCCCCTCACCGCGCATGCGGGTACCGAAGGCGGTACTGTTGAGCCCGCCACCGCGGCTGGTTCGCAACTGATTCAAAATAGCTTCCTTCTGGCCCGGATAGTGGGTATCGAGCCAGTCCCCAAATAGCGGCGCCAGTTCGTGGGGCAGACGCAGCAGGATGTAATCGGCGCAACTGGCGCCTGCCTCGGCCGCCGATTTGATGATCTGCTCCAGCTCCGGCTCATTGAGCCGCGGGATCATGGGGGCGGCCAGTACCCCCACCTGCACGCCAGCGTTGGCCAGCTTCTCGATCACTTTCAAGCGGCCTGCACCCGTGCTGGCGCGGGGCTCCAGCTGTCGGCGCAGGGTTTCGTTCAAGGTCGTCACCGACACCATCACCTGACACAGTCCCTCTCTGGCCAGCTCGGTCAACAGATCGAGGTCGCGCAAGATCATGGCGCTCTTGGTAATGAGCCCGACCGGATGGCGGTGGGCCAGCATCACTTCCAGCAACTGCCGGGTGAGGCGATAGCGCTGCTCGATGGGTTGATAGGGGTCGGTATTGGCGCCAATGAAGATGGTCTGTGGCTGATAGGCAGGTTTGGCAAACTCCCGGCGCAGCAGGTCGGCTGCATTGCGTTTGGCAAACAGCTTGCTCTCGAAATCGAGGCCAGGGGAGAGCTCCAGATAGGCATGGCTGGGTCTGGCATAGCAGTAGATGCAGCCGTGTTCGCACCCCTGATAGGGGTTGATGGAGCGACCAAAGGGGACATCCGGCGAGCTGTTGTAGCTGATGATGCTGCGTGCATCGATCTCCCGCACCTCGGTGCCAGGCACAGAAGAAGTGAAGGCGGCATCCCAATCGGACGATTGCCAGCCGTCATCGACCGCTTCGACAAGGAGGCCGCTAAAACGGTGATCGATATTGTGGGGGCTGCCTCGTCCTGCCATGGTGCGCACCTGCACTGTTTATACATACAGTTATTTTGCAGGTGCCCCGGATAAATGACAACTACTGCTGATAGACCGGGTGCAAAAAGGGTTGTCGCAGGGATCTCTAGCTTGATCGCGGCGCTACATTTCGTTTACATAGACGAAATGAGAACTGGATCACGGAAATCATCATGAGACCCACCACTTCCCGCTGGCTGTTTATCTGTCTGCTTGCCCTTGTTATCTGGCGTCTGCTTCCGCTCTCCACCGAGCAGGAGATGGCTGCCGCCAACCGTGCCTGGCGTACCGGTCACTTCGATGAGGCGACCCGGATCTGGTTGCCACTGGCCGATCAAGGCCAACCTCGGGCGCAGGCACTCATGGGCTGGAGCCATGAAGTGGGGCAGGGGAGCGAGCAGGATATCCATCAGGCCATCAGCCTCTATCGCCAGTCGGCGCAGGCAGGGGATCCCTTCGGCCAATATCGGCTGGCAGAGCTCTATCTGCGCGGTGTCGGGGTCAAGCGAGATCTGCGCCAAGCCTTTCACTGGATGGAGCAGGCTGCCCGCAATGGTGATGTCCCGGCCATGCTGAAAGTCGGCGTCCTTCATCTGATGGGGGTCAGCGGCAGGGTCGATCTGCCTCAGGCGAAACAGTGGCTCTATCAGGCGGCACAAAAGGGCAACAAGCTGGCGCTTCAGGTGCTGCAAGAGCTGGCGTTGGCCGAGGAGGGGAGCAGTGACTTTGACTTCAACTGGCAATCCCTGCTTGGTGAATAGTCGGCAGGCGACTCATTTGACTGTAGAAAATATCTGCAAATCCGATACAGCACGCCCGACTTCTGGTAGCATGGGACCGTTTTGGCTTGGTTTGTCACGTTAGACATGTGGTTTACGTGTCAGGCCGTCTTCGCAAAGTGCTGTGGAGAACCAGAACATCACCTTTTTGAATCTCTTTTCCATCCCGCATGTGACCTTTGGTAGGGGTCACCACTGTATAAGGAAACACATAATGCCAATCATTACTCTGCCTGACGGCAGCCAACGTCAATTTGCCCACTCTGTTTCCGTCATGGATGTGGCTGCGGACATCGGTCCCGGTCTCGCCAAGGCGTGCATTGCCGGTCGGGTAAACGGTGAACTGGTGGATGCGTGCGAGCTGATCGAAGCCGATGCTGCGCTGGCCATCATCACCGCCAAAGACGAAGAAGGTCTGGACATCCTGCGCCACTCCTGCGCCCACTTGCTGGGTCATGCTATCAAGCAACTCTGGCCCCAGACCAAGATGGCCATCGGTCCTGTCATCGACAACGGCTTCTACTATGACGTTGATCTTGACCGTACCCTGACCGATGAAGATCTGGCTGCCCTGGAAGAGCGCATGCTGGCGCTGGTAGCCAAGGATTACGACGTCATCAAGAAGAAAGTCTCCTGGCAAGAAGCGCGCGATGTATTCGAGGCGCGCGGCGAGTCTTACAAAGTCGAAATCCTGGATCAGAACATTGCCCGTGATGACCAGCCAGGTCTCTATTATCACGAAGAGTACATCGACATGTGTCGCGGCCCGCACGTGCCCAACATGCGCCACTGCCACCACTTCAAGTTGCTGAAGATGTCCGGCGCCTACTGGCGTGGCGACTCCAACAACAAGATGCTGCAGCGTATCTACGGTACCGCCTGGGCTGACAAGAAGCAGCTCAAGGCCTATCTGCAGCGCCTGGAAGAGGCCGCCAAGCGCGACCACCGCAAGATTGGCAAGCAGCTCGACCTGTATCACATGCAGGAAGAAGCACCCGGTATGGTGTTCTGGCACAACGATGGCTGGACCATCTTCCGTGAGCTGGAAACCTTTATCCGCGGCAAGCTCAAAGAGTACGACTATCAGGAAGTGAAAGGTCCGTTCATGATGGACCGCGTTCTGTGGGAGCGTTCAGGTCACTGGGAGAAATACGCCCAGGCCATGTTCACTACCCAGTCCGAAAACCGCGAGTACGCCATCAAGCCGATGAACTGCCCGGGTCACGTCCAGATCTTCAACCAGGGTCTGAAGTCCTACCGCGATCTGCCGCTGCGTATGGCCGAGTTTGGTTCCTGCCACCGCAACGAGCCGTCCGGTTCCCTGCACGGTCTGATGCGGGTGCGCGGTTTCACTCAGGATGACGCTCACATCTTCTGTACCGAAGAGCAGATCATGGAAGAGGTCTCCGGCTGTATTCGTATGGTCTATGACGTCTACGGTACCTTTGGCTTCGAGAACATCGTGGTCAAGCTCTCCACTCGTCCCGAGCAGCGTATCGGCTCCGACGAGATGTGGGATCGCGCCGAGAAAGCGCTGGCCGAAGCGCTGGAGCTCAACGGTCTGAAGTACGATCTGCAGCCGGGTGAAGGGGCGTTCTACGGTCCCAAAATTGAATTTACCCTGCACGATTGCCTTGATCGTGCGTGGCAATGTGGTACCGTGCAGCTCGACTTTGCCCTGCCTGGTCGTCTGGGTGCCACTTATGTGGGCGAAAACAACGATCGCCATGTACCTGTGATGATCCACCGGGCCATCCTGGGTTCTATCGAGCGCTTCATCGGTATTCTGACTGAAGAGTACGCCGGTCTGTTCCCGACCTGGTTGGCACCGACTCAGGCTGTGGTCATGAATATCACGGACAATCAGGCCGATTATGCGGTGAAAGTAGCCAAAGCATTGAATGATGCGGGCCTTCGCGCAAAAGCGGACTTGAGAAATGAGAAGATTGGCTTTAAAATCCGCGAGCATACTTTGAAGCGAGTACCTTTCATGCTGGTCTGCGGCGATAAAGAAGTTGAAGCCGGTAAGATTGCAGTACGGACTCGTAAAGGGGCTGACCTGGGCACTTATCCTGTTGAAGAGTTTATCGCTCTGTTGACCCAGGAAGTTCAGACCCGCGGACAAAAGAAAGTGGAGGAATAAGCTATAAAAGGCGGAAAAAAACTGGGCAAGCAACCGCAAGCCCGCGCTCACCGGATCAATGAAGAGATCCGTCTGAAAGAAGTTCGTCTGACTGGTCTGGATGGTGAAGCCATTGGCATTACCTCCATTCAGGATGCTCTGAACTTGGCCGCAGAGGCCGGAGTTGATCTGGTCGAGATCAGTCCAAATGCTGAGCCGCCCGTTTGCCGGATCATGGATTACGGCAAATTCCTCTACGAAAAGAGCAAAACAACCAAAGAACAGAAGAAAAAGCAGAAAGTCGTCCAGGTTAAGGAAATCAAATTCCGTCCTGGCACTGACGAAGGCGACTATCAGGTAAAACTACGCAACCTGGTTCGCTTTCTGGAAGACGGGGACAAGGCTAAGGTCACCCTGCGCTTCCGTGGTCGTGAAATGGCCCACCAGGATCTTGGTATCAAGGTTCTGGAGCGCGTCAAGAACGATCTGGAAGAGTTGGCCGTAGTCGAGTCGTTCCCGAAAGTCGAAGGCCGTCAAGCTGTGATGGTCCTCGCACCTAAGAAGAAATCTTAAGGCCCACAAGAAATTGACTCATGGGGCTTGCCCCATGAGTTGGTTCGCCTTGCGATTTTGTTGTCACTCACAATGCGGAGTATGAAATGCCGAAGATGAAAACCAACCGGGGTGCTGCAAAGCGCTTCAAGAAGACTGGCTCGGGTCGCTTCAAGTGCAAGCACAACCACCTGCGTCACATCCTGACCAAGAAGAGCAGCAAGCGTAAGCGTCAGCTGGGACCGAAATTCATGGTTTCTGCTGCCGACCACAAACGTGTTGTCGCTTGTCTGCCGTACGCATAAGGGGGGATGTGAAAAATGCCAAGAGTTAAACGTGGTGTGACCGCTCGAGCTCGTCACAAGAAAGTAATGAAAGCCGCCAAAGGTTACTACGGCGCCCGTTCCCGTGTTTACCGCGTAGCGGTACAAGCGGTAACCAAAGCTGGTCAGTATGCCTACCGTGACCGTCGCCAGAAAAAGCGTCAGTTCCGTCAGCTGTGGATTGCGCGTATCAACGCTGCAGCCCGTCAGAACGGTCTGTCCTACAGCCGTCTGATCAACGGTCTGAAGAAGGCTTCTATCGAGATCGATCGCAAGATCCTGTCCGATATCGCCGTTCACGACAAAATGGCTTTCACCGCCCTGGTTGAAAAAGCTAAAGCAGCTCTGGTTTAATCCAGTTCTGTTATAAACGCTAAAAGGAGGCTCAGGCCTCCTTTTTTGTATCTATAACCATCTGTTTTGCATCACTATTTCCTTTCTCTCATCCACGTTTTGTTCGCTTTTTGCACGAGTTATAGATTTCTCTACATACAAAGCGATATGTGCGAGATGACCTTTTCTACAAATGGTTTATATGCCAACAAACTAGATGTTTATTCTAATATTTCAGGAGTGGCGGTGAGTCAATGAGACTCGCTTGATATAACAAAATGATTTGTAGGGAGAAAAGCCCACCTTAACTATGGTCAGCGAAGGGGCTTTTTTTGTATTATTCCCCTCTTGACCTTATTTAGCCTAAAGGCTCCTGTACCGGGAGTGGTGACGAGGAAGACATGCAACAGCTTGAAGAAGTAGTCGGCCAAGCCAGAGCCGAAATTGAGGGCGTGAGCGATATCGCTACCCTCGACGAAATCCGGGTCAAATATCTGGGTAAAAAGGGCTTTTTTACCGAGCAGATGAAGGGCCTGGGTGCCTTGTCTGCCGAAGAGCGTCCCGCCGCGGGCGCCGTGATCAACCAGGCAAAACAGCAGGTTCAGGATGCGCTGAACGAGCGTCGTGAAGCGCTCGAGGTTGCTGTGCTGAACCAGAAGCTGGCTGCCGAGACCATCGACGTCAGCCTGCCGGGTCGCCGCATCGAGAATGGCGGTCTGCACCCGGTAACCCGCACCATAGAGCGCATCGAGCGCCTGTTTGGCGAGATGGGCTTCAAGGTTGCCCGTGGTCCCGAGATTGAAGATGGCTTCCACAACTTCGATGCGCTGAACATTCCGGCTCATCACCCGGCGCGTACCGATCACGATACCTTCTACTTCAATCCTGATCTGATGCTGCGTACCCACACCTCGGGCGTGCAGATCCGTACCATGGAGCATCAGCAGCCGCCGATCCGCATCATTGCACCGGGCCGCGTCTATCGTAACGACTACGACATGACCCACACCCCGATGTTCCATCAGGTTGAAGGCCTGCTGGTTGACGAGCATGCCAGCTTTACCGAGCTGAAGGGCATTCTGCACGACTTCCTGCGCAACTACTTCGAGGAAGACCTGACCATTCGCTTCCGTCCTTCCTATTTCCCGTTCACCGAGCCGAGCGCTGAAGTGGACGTGATGGGCAAGAACGGCAAGTGGCTGGAAGTGCTGGGCTGCGGCATGGTGCACCCGAACGTACTGCGTTCGGTCGGCATCGATCCGGAAAAATACTCGGGCTTTGCCTTCGGCATGGGCGTTGAGCGCCTGACCATGCTGCGTTACGGGGTCAACGACCTGCGTGCCTTCTTCGAAAACGACCTGCGCTTCCTCAAGCAGTTCAAGTAAGGGCGAGAGAACATGAAATTCAGTAAATCCTGGGTGATGGAGTGGGTCCGCACCGAGTTGAGTGACAATGCACTGGCCGAGCAGATCACCATGGCCGGTCTGGAAGTGGACGCCGTGGAAGCGGTGGCTGGCCAGTTCAACAATGTGGTGGTGGGTGAAGTGGTCGAGTGCGCCCAACATCCTGACGCCGACAAGCTGCGGGTGACCAAGGTCAACGTGGGTGAAGCCGAGCTGCTGGACATCGTCTGCGGCGCGCCAAACTGCCGTCAGGGCTTGAAAGTGTGTGTGGCCAAAGTAGGGGCGACCCTGCCGGGTGATTTCACCATCAAGAAAGCCAAGCTGCGTGGCCAGCCGTCCCATGGCATGCTCTGCTCTTTCAGTGAGCTGGGTATCGACGTTGAAGCCGATGGCATCATCGAGCTGCCGGCCGATGCTCCCATCGGTACCGATATTCGCGACTACCTCAATCTGAACGACGTCTCCATCGACGTGGATCTGACTCCGAACCGTGCCGATTGCCTCGGTATCGCCGGTCTGGCCCGCGAGATTGGCGTGCTCAACAGCGTGGACGTGGTCGAGCCGACCTGGGCACCTGCTGTTGCCACCATTGATGCAACTTTCCCGATCCGGGTTGAAGCAACCGCCGATTGCCCTCGTTATCTGGGGCGCGTCATCAAGGGGCTGAACCTGCAGGCCCAGAGCCCGCTCTGGATGCAAGAGAAGCTGCGTCGGGGCGGCATTCGCTCCATCGACGCCATCGTCGACATCACCAACTACCTGCTGCTGGAATACGGTCAGCCGATGCACGCCTTCGATCTGGCTACCCTGGAAGGGGAACTGGTGGTGCGTCGTGCCCACGCCGATGAGCCGATGACCCTGCTCGATGGCAACGAAGTGAAGCTCAAAGAGACCACCCTGGTGATTGCCGATGCCAAAGGTCCTGCCTGCATGGCCGGTATCTTCGGCGGCAACCGCACCGGTGTTTCCGAGACCACCACCGACATTCTGCTGGAGTGCGCCTTCTTTGCGCCGCTCTCCATCACTGGCCGTGCTCGTGCTTACGGTCTGCACACCGACTCTTCCCATCGCTTCGAGCGCGGGGTTGATCCCGAGCTGCAAGCCAAGGTGATGGACAGAGCCACCCGTCTGCTGCTGGACATCTGCGGCGGCGAAGCGGGTCCGGTCATCGAGGTCAAATCCGATGCCCATCTGCCGAAAGCGACACCCATCAAGCTGCGTCGCACCAAGCTCGACAAGGTGATCGGTATCAGCGTGGCTGACGCTCAAGTGGTCGAGATCCTGACTCGCCTTGGCATGCAGGTTACTGTGGATGCTGACGGTTGGACTGCGCTGGCACCCTCCTGGCGTTTCGATATCGCCATTGAGGAAGACCTCATCGAGGAAGTGGCCCGCATCTACGGCTACAACAACATCCCGAACCTGAAACCCGCCGCCTCTCTGGCGATGGTGGAGCAGGCAGAAGGGCAGGTGACCCTGAAGCGCGTGCGCGACCTGCTGGTTGACCGCGGTTTCCAGGAGGCGATCACCTACAGCTTCGTTGATCCCAAGACCCAGCAAACCCTGTTCCCGCAGAGCGATGCCATCGTGCTGCCGAACCCGATCTCGGTCGAGATGTCCGCCATGCGTGTCTCTCTGTTCCCGGGTCTGGTGCAGGCCGTCGTTTACAACCAGAACCGTCAGCAGCCGCGTGTGCGTCTGTTTGAACAGGGTCTGCGTTTCATCAAGGATGAAAGCGCCGAGAATGGCATCCGTCAGGAGCCGATGCTGGCCGGTATCATCACTGGCAACCAGAGCGACGAGCACTGGGACATCAAAACCCGCGCAGCCGACTTCTTTGATTTGAAAGGGGATCTGGAAGCGGTGCTGGATTTGACCGCCGAAGGGGCCACCTTTACCTTCGAGCGCACCGAGCACAGCGCCCTGCACCCGGGCCAGAGCGCAGCCATCCTGCGCAATGGCGAGATCATCGGCCACATCGGCGTGATCCACCCGAGCCTCGAGAAGAAGCTGGGCCTCAAGAGCCGCGCGGTGATGTTTGAGCTGGAGCTGGATAAGCTGACCCCGGCCAAGGTGCCTGTGGCTGCCGAAGTTTCCAAGTTCCCGGCGAACCGTCGCGACATCGCCGTCGTGGTCGATCGTCAGGTTCTGGCAGGTGATGTGCTTGCGGTAATTAAAAAAGTTGGCGGAAATCAGGTAGTTGGAATAAACTTGTTTGACGTATACCAGGGTGCTGGTATGGCAGAGGACAAGAAGAGCCTGGCCATCAGTCTTGTATTGCAAGACACCCAGCGCACCCTGGAGGAGAAAGAGATTGCCGAGACCGTAGACAATGTCGTGCGGGCCCTTGGTGAAGAGTTGAATGCATCCTTGAGGGATTGATCTATGGCGCTTACCAAAGCCGACATTGCAGAGCACCTGTTCACCCAGCTCGGGATGAGCAAGCGTGAAGCCAAAGATATGGTGGAAGCCTTCTTTGAGGAAATCCGACAGGCGCTTGAGCGTGGTGAACAAGTCAAGATTTCAGGCTTCGGTAACTTTGACCTTCGTGAGAAGAATCAGCGTCCCGGACGCAACCCCAAGACGGGCGAGGATATTCCTATCAGCGCCCGCCGCGTGGTGACCTTCCGGCCTGGCCAGAAGCTCAAGGCCAGGGTAGAAAATGTTGAACCCAACGAGTGATAAAAAGCCAGGCAGATGCCTGGCTTTTGTTTTCAGATGACCAAATTCCCCATTTTTCTTCTGGGTGCCGTGCTGGCACTGCCATTGCACGCCAAGCCTTTGCAGACCACAGTGCTGCCGTTGGCGCCGGCGGCCCAAGCTTATGTAAATTCACTGAGTCAGCTTTCGCTCTGCTATCCTGCGACGCTTCCTCCACCATACCTGATGGCCGAGGGGGGACTGCTCAAGGATCGTCTCGCCCGGTTGCAGGAGCTATTCCCGGTTCCCCTCGTGCTCAAAGAGTTGCCCGATTGGCAGACATTGCGCAATGGGCTCGCAGAGGGTGACTGTGACATCATTCCCTATGTCGGAACCCGCAAGAAGGCCGTGGAGGGCATGCGGTTAAGTCGTCCGATGATGGAGACCGATGCCGCCATCCTCTACAAGGGTGAAAATCTCAAACAGGCCCGCTTTCTGGTCTACTCGCTGGCAGACTCTGCCCGCCTGCTGCACGAGCTCTATCCTCAGGCGCGCATTATTTCCCTAAAAAGTGGAGAGAAGGTCTACGACGCGCTGCAGAGTGGCAAGGGTGACGCCTATCTGGGGGACTATCTGCAACTGCGCTATCTGATGCGCGAGTTTCCTGCCGATGGGTTGCGCCTGCGCCGCCTGTTTGGTGAGGATCGGATCATCAGCTATCGCCTGATGATGCGTGATCAGCCGGAGTTGGCCAATCTGGTGGACACCCTGATCCGCCATATGCCTGCCGGTACTATCTATACCGATCTGGCTCGTTATCTCGATCAGGGGTCGCTATATGTCAACCAGCCCCACTTCAGCGATACCGAGCAGGCCTGGTTATCCGGCCGCGGGCGCACCATTCGCCTGGTGGTCAATCCCGAGTTGATGCCCTATAGCGGCGTCAATGATCTGGGGGAGGCGAAAGGGTGGAGCGCGGATGTGCTGCGCTGGGTCACCCAGGAGACCGGCCTGAAATACAAGCTGGTGCCTGCCGCCAGCAAGGCGGAGGCCGTAGAAAAGCTGCGCCGTGGTGAGGCGGATATGATGGCCGGCTTGCCGGAATCCCCGGCATTGACGGATCAGTTCATTTTCAGTCGGACGATCTCCACCAACCGGTTTGCCTTGATCAGCAAGCGCAAGCTGGCTGCCGATCGCATGGCGCAGCTCAAGCGGCAGCGTATTCTGGTGCCGGAATCCCTCTACGATCCCTCCTTGCTCGCCCTGCTCGGTGATCAGGAGTGGGTTCGCACCGACGGCCTCGAGCAGGGGCTTGCCGCAATCAAACAGGGCAAGGCTGACGCCATGCTGAGCGAGCTATATCAGCTGCAATATCCCCAGCGTACCAACTTGCTGGAAGGGCTCGATATCGAGGAGCTGGAAGATCGCTTCAGTCTTGGCTTTGCCATCAACAAGAGTCAGACCGAACTGGCCGGGGTGATGGATCGCAACCTGATGGCGCTGACCAGCACCCAGATTGACGAACTTAACCAGCGCTGGCGCCGCTTGCTCGTTGTGCAGCAGCCCGGCGTGAGCTACGCCGCCTGGTTTGGCTCCATTGCCATGGCACTGCTGATCAGCGGTATCGTCATCGGCGGGATCTGGCGTTCCCGCCAGCAACTGGCGAGGGAAGTGGCCCAGCGTCACGCCGCCGAGAAGGCGCTGGCCATCGAGAGCGAGCTGCGGGAAACCATGTTTCAGGCGTTGCCGGTGCCCGTCTATCTGCGCAATAGCCAGGGCAAGGTGATCAAATCCAATAAACAGGGGCGACGTCTGGCCCTGCGCTATTCGCAACAGTTGATGCTGCCGCCGGTACAGCCGCAAAAGAGTGAAGGGGAGCTGGTGCTGGGGGATCAGGTCTTCGCCTATGCCCAACATCCGCTGCGACTGGACAAGCAAGCACCTGCCACCGATCTCATCGCCCTGTCGGATATCAGTGTGCTGCGTGAGCAGGCCCGTTTCCTGCGTCAGGCAGAGCGCCGCCTGCGCGCCCTGACCAATACCGTTCCCGGCGTGGTGCTGCAGTTTATGTTCGAGCGGGGACGGGTAGGGGGGATCGAGTTTATCAGCCGGGGCTGTTACGAGCTGCTGGGGCTGGCGAGTCAGCAGATCCGCCGTGAGCCTAAACGGGTGCTCACTATGCTGGAGCGCGAGGATCGCCGCCGGGTAAGCCGTGAGATGTTCGCCATGTTGCAGGCTGGCAAACCCTTCGCGTTCACCATGCGCTATTACCATCCGACCAAGGGTCTGCGCTGGTTGCAGCTCTATGGCCGTGGCCGCAGTCAGCCGCAGGGTTGGCGGATCTATGCGGTGATGCAGGATGCCACTACCAGGGTCGAGCAGGATCAGGCATTGCAGCACTCCCATGAGCAGGCGCAACAGGCAGTTCTGGCCAAGGGGCGCTTTCTGGCCGCCATCAGCCACGAGATCCGCACGCCGATGAACGCCATGCTCGGCTTGCTGGAGTGGCTGGCCAGCACTCCTTTGTCGAGAGAGCAGGATTCGGCGCTGGCGCGGGTGCGTCAGGCGGGGGATGAGCTGCTCGGCCTGCTCAACGATGTGCTCGACTTTAGCCGCAATGAAAACAGCAAACTCTCCCTCTCGCCGCAACCCACCGATTTTGCCGAGCTGTGCGAGCACGTGGCGGCAGTGCACTGGACCAAGGCGCGGGCCAAGGGATTGCAACTGCGCCTTAAGTTGGATCCAGCTCTGCCAGCCCTGCAGACCCTCGACCCTCACCGGGTACGGCAAGTGCTCCACAACCTGCTCTCCAATGCCATCAAGTTCAGCCTGCGTGGGGAAGTGGTGCTGTGGGCCGAGGTGGTCGCATCGACCTTGCGCTTTGGTGTGGATGATCAGGGACCGGGGATCACCGCCAAGATGCGTACCACGCTCTTTATGCCGTTCGAGCAGTTTGCCGTTGAAGGGCAGTTGCGGGCGCCGGGCACCGGTCTTGGTCTGGCGATCTGCAAGCAGCTGATCGAGCAGATGGGTGGGCTTATCGATGTCGAGGGGCGCGCCGGTGGTGGTAGCCGCTTCTATTGCGAGTTGCCCCTCAAGCGGGTGCAGCAGGAGCCGGACTGGCAGCCCAATGTGCGGCAGCTGGCGCTCTCTTTACCGCACGGTGAGGCGCAAGCGCTGTCGCCCTGGCTCAGTCGATTGGGGATCGCCACCGTCAGCAACGCCGTTGATACGCTGCAAGCGGAGGTGGACGAGAAGGGGCTCTACTATTGGGCCTGGCAAGGGGAGTCCTGGGTGCCCGGGACCATCATCACTCTGCTGCAGCCACGGTTGACCCCGGATCAACCGGTGGCCGGTACCCAGCCCGGGCTTGGCATGCGGGTACTGCTGGTTGAAGATCACGATGTCAATCGCGAGCTGATCAGCCTGCAACTGGGGCAACTTGGTGCCAGCGTTATCACTGCCGCCAACGGGCAGCTGGCGCTGGAGATGCTGGCACAGCAGGAGGTGGATTTTGTGCTGACCGATCTGCAGATGCCGGTGATGAACGGGGCCGAGCTGTGCAGGCAATTGCGCCAATCCGCCTGTTGGGCCCGTCTGCCGGTCTATGTGATCACCGCAGATCTCAGTGATCAGGCGGCAAGGGAGCTGCAATCCTGCGGTTGCGATGGTCATCTGGACAAGCCGGTCGCCCTCAAGGAGCTGGCGACCTTGCTGCGCCATATTGCCAAAGAGAGGAGCAATGTTGTCGCCCCGACACCGGTTGCCTCGCTGCTGACCGATGAACTGGCTGCCCTTTATCTGAAGGCTACCCGTGATGATTTGGCCGAACTTGAGCGCTGCAGCACAGAAGAAGATGAAGTTGGCGTGAATGCTGCTTTACACAAGTTGAAGGGGGCCGCCAGAATGGTAGGGGCGACTGCGTTGGTGGCGGTCATTGAAGAGTGGCAACAGGCGCCCCGTCCGATGCTGCAAGCCAGATTGAACCGGGCACTGGATGAGTTCAGCCAGCAGTTTTCAAAGAGGGCTCAAGATGATCATCACTGATGAAGAATTACTGGCGTTGCTCGATTCGGAAGAGCATGAGGCGGCAGGATTTTGCCCCATTGTGCTCTATGCCCTCGACAGCACCGCCCATGAGTTGGCCAGCACCATGACATTGCCCTCCTATGTCACGCTGCACCGTACCCGACCGGATGCCTGCTGGCAGTGGGAAGGGTTGTTTGCGGCAGGTGCCATTGCCCTTTACGACCCCGCCGCTCATCAGCAGGCGGACTATTTCCCCCAGTTGCAGCAGCATGAGGGGATCTACGCTATCGGCGAGGATTGGCTGGGGGGGCTTGCCGCCAGTTACCGTAACTGGTGCAACTGGATGGCCGCTAACAAGGTGCTGCTGCTCGAGGATCACCCGTTTCAGGGGATGCAATTGCAACAGACCATCGCCGGGTTGGGGCTCTCCTGTCAGTGGGTACAGGATGAATCGGCCTGTCTTGCGGCATTGTCGGCGGGCGACATCAGCCTGCTGGTGTGCGATCTCAGTCTGGTGGAGCAAGATGCCATCAGTCTGCTGATGAACCAGCCCCAGTTGCAGGAGGCCGGGCTGCCCATTGTGCTGCTCTCGGCCCATGAACAGACGCTGATCGACGGTGCCCGCCGTCTGTTGCACGATGCCGGTTTCAACATTCTTGCAGCACTGGCCAAGCCGCTTGATTGCGACGAGCTGCTCAGGTTGCTGCGTCGACT
Organism: Aeromonas sp. R10-2; assembly: GCF_040908445.1. Classification (NCBI taxonomy): domain Bacteria; kingdom Pseudomonadati; phylum Pseudomonadota; class Gammaproteobacteria; order Aeromonadales; family Aeromonadaceae; genus Aeromonas; species Aeromonas sp. R10-2. Next base: position 43,264 of record NZ_JBFODS010000036.1, read on the forward strand.
CTATCTGGGCCCGCTGCGTCAACAGCGCTTGAGCGGCCAGCGCCGCACCATCCGCCGGTGGCAGGGGGAGGTGCAGGGTCAGCTAGGGCTGCTCTCCAGTCCCGCGACCCCTCATCCGGTCTGGCTGGCGGTGACGGGTTTGCCCAGCCGCTGGGAAGCGCTCAAGGATTGGCTGACGGAGCAGTCGCGCACCCCAGCCGAACTGACCCTGCTGATCCACCGTCGAGACCACCTGCTCGGCAATGCCGATCGCTTCGCACTGGTGCTGCAAGCCAGTCTGGCGGGGAGCAAGCTGGCGCTGCTGCTCGATAACAGCCAGCATCTGCCATTCGATCTGCTGGAGCGTTTGCCGCTGCAAGCCTTGCTGCTGGGGCAGGGGATCTTGCCAGAGATGGAGTCCTTGACCGGTGACTCCCTGCTGGGGCGTTTTATGGCCCGGGTTCGGGAGCTGGGGATCGCTGTCTATCTGGATGATCCTTACAACCTGCTCGACGTCGAGGTGTGGCGAGAGCGCGGTATGACGGGGCGCTGGTAAGCCATGCCGCGCTACCTCTGCTGGCCCATGCACCGGGAGCGCCTTGGCAAAGGACTGGATGGATGGCCTCATCCGGCTTCCCGGACCGCGTTGCCACTGGCTATGGAGGTCTCCGAGGTGCCTTGCTTGCTGCGCGAGCTGCATGGGGTGGCGCCTGCCCGCATGCTGGCTGCTTACGATGCATTGAGTGAAGAGAGCATCTATCTGCGCTTTATGCGTCCGAAACGGACACCGCCACCGGAACAGGTAGCCCAATTTCTCAATTACCATCCTGAACAACAGATTTCGCTGTTGCTGACCGATCTGGCTGGTGAGCCGCTGGCTCAGGCGCAATCAATCCGCCGCCGCCTTCATCCCGATCGGGCGGAGTTCTCCTGCATCGTGGCGGATCACTTCCAGCACAAGGGGGCGGGGCGACGCATTCTGCTGGCGCTGGCACTGCTGGCCAGGGCGGACGGGATCCGGGAGTGGACGGCGGAAGTGCTGGCCCAGAACCGGCCCATGCTGACCCTGCTCAAGCGCCTTGGCTTGCCGCTGACCCTGGTGACCGGACGGGAGATGGTCTTTGTCAGGCTGGATCTGTCGGTACTGGATGCCTGGTTGTCCGTGCCGCCAGCGGTGCCGCTTAAGACCAAGGGCGAATAGTGACACTTTTTTCCCTGTGCTAAGGTCACATTTATTGTGCGGGGATAGACGGAGCAGCTTATGGCGCAGTCATATAAACATATCGTGATCCTGACCGGCGCGGGGATCTCTGCCGAATCCGGCATCAAGACTTTTCGTGCCTGCGACGGTTTGTGGGAAGAGCACAAGGTCGAGGATGTGGCGACCCCCGAGGGGTATGCCCGGGATCCCGAACTGGTGCTGCGCTTTTACAACTCCCGCCGCAAACAGCTGCAACAGCCCCAGGTTCACCCTAATCCGGCCCACTATGCGCTGGCCCGCCTCGAACGACTGCTGCCCGGTTCGGTGACTCTGGTCACCCAGAACATCGACAATCTGCACGAGAGCGCGGGCAGCAAGAACCTTATCCATATGCACGGCGAGCTTCTCAAGGCCCGCTGCCCCGAGTCCGGTCAGGTGATCGAGTGGCGCGGTGATCTCCATCAGGACGAGCTCTGCTCCTGCTGCCAGTTCCCCCAGCCGATGCGTCCCCATGTGGTCTGGTTTGGCGAAATGCCGCTCGGGCTGGATCGCATCTATAGTGCGCTTGCCCAGTGCGATCTCTTTATCTCCATCGGCACCTCTGGCGCCGTCTATCCGGCCGCCGGGTTTGTCCATGAGGCGGGATTGAACGGGGCGCACACCATCGAGCTCAATCTCGAACCGAGCGAGGTGGGTAGCCAGTTTGACGAGAAACGTTATGGCCCAGCCTCCCTGCTGGTGCCCGCCTATGTCGATGAGTTGCTGGAGGCGTGCGGTATTCATCAACCGAGGCAAGTCGAGGGACACAACTGGATGGAGATGCGCGGTCCCTGAGCTACTGTGCGACGGGACAGTTGCAATGGTTCGGTGAAATCGCCACACTGGCAACCATTAAAAAAATGGGACGCAGTTGGCGCAAATTACCATGACCGCAGTAAAGCAATGGATCGCTTTTTTTCTCCTGATGCTGGCCAGTGCCAGCGCATCGGCCTCCATCCCCCTGATGACCCTGGTACTGCCAGATGGCCAGCAGGTGACCCTCGATGAGGCGGCCATCTCTGCCTTGCCACAGACCGAATTCACCACGACTACTCCCTGGACTCAGGGCGCCCACCACTATCGCGGGCCGACCCTGTCTGCCGTGCTGGCAGCGCAAGGGATCCCGGATGCTCGCAAGATCGCCGTCTCGGCCCTCAACGGCTATCAGCAGGTGGTGGATCTGGCCCTGTTCGACGGCGTGCCGCTGACCCTGGTGCGTCAGGAGGACGGCAAACCGCTGACCCGGCGTAACAAGGGGCCGCTCTGGCTGCTCATCCCGTTCACCACCTATCCCAAGCTGGACGTGCCTGCCATTCACAACTGCATGGTGTGGCAGGTGACCCGCATCGAGATCGTCGATTGATGGGGCTATCCCGCCAAAATCTGCTGTTGGTTGCGGTGTCGCTGCTGTTTCTGCTCTCGTCGGGCAGCAGCCTCTATCTGCAGTATCGGCAGGAGCAACTGGTCGATACCTTCTACCGCAATGTCCACTGGAACATCAGCCAGGTAATGCTCGAATCCCAGCGTTTCCTCTACGACTTGCAGCTCTATCGGGCTGGCAGACTGTCGATGGAGACCCTGAGCCTTGATTACGATCTGCTGTGGAACCGGCTCGATATCTTCCTCATCAGCAGTGAAACCGCCGAGATGCGCCAGCGGCACGGGCTCGGCAAGGTGCTGGCCACCCTGTTCGAGCAGATCAAGCAGCTCGAACCCCAGATGGAGGCCGGTGCGCTGCGCGAGGGGGCTGAGCTTGCCCGCTTGCAGGAGGCGATCGCCAGCCAGACCCGTCTCATCGAACAGATAGGGGATCAGATCCTCTCCGGCCAAGAGCGGGAGCATTCGGTCAGCCAGATCCGCAACAGCCTGTTCTGGCTGCAGATCTGGCAACTGATCCTGTTGCTGACCGGTGGCGCTCTGGTCGCTGCCCTCATTCGCGCCAATCTGGCGAACCGTCGGCTTGCCCTGCTCGATCCTCTGACCCAGCTTGGCAACCGCCGTGCCCTGCAGGAGCAGCTCTCTCGCGCTCTGCATGCCGGCGAGGTGAGCGCTTTGGTGGTGCTCGATCTCAAGCGCTTCAAGCAGGTCAATGATCTGCTGGGTTATCAGGTCGGTGATCGGTTGTTGCAGATGGTGGCCAACAAGCTGCAACAGGCCCATGGCAGTCACGCTTACCGGCTCGGTGGTGACGAATTTGCCGTGGTGCTGACCAAGGCGGATGATGCGCAGGAAACCGCCATTCATGAGCTGGTGGATCTGCTCCATTTCGAGTTCGTGACCCGGGAGTGCAGCTTCGATCTGGCCTGTCGACTCGGGGTCGCCAAGGCGCAGCAACAGGATGCCGCCCGGTTGCTGGATCAGGCCATCCTGGCCCTCAACCAGGCCAAGCGCAGCCAGGAGGGGGCGATCAGCTGGTTTGAGCCTGCCATGCTGCAGCAGTTGCAGTTGAGTCAGCAGCAGCTTCATCAGCTGCGAGAGTGGCTGGCGGGGCGCGAGCCTGCACCGCTGCGAGTGGCATTGCAGGCGCTGACGGACGGACAGGGCAACGAGATGTGGCAATTGGCGCTTGAGTGGCGTGAGCTGGGGGCGCCCTGCCAGATGCGCTGGCTGCAGGAGTGCGGCGTACTGGGGCCCGTGTTGGCCCGTGTGCTGCAAACACACGAGGCGCAGTATGCCGATGGTCGGGCACTGCTGGTCCCGCTCGACAATCAGGCCCAGCTGACCCATCTACTGGCCTATTTGCCGGAGGCTTCCCGTACGCCGCTGGTGTTGCTGATACCGACGCTGCAGCAGGATAGTGCCTTGCTGGCGGGATTGCGGCAGCAGGGTTGCACTTTGGCGCTCAGAGAGATTGGCAGCACCACCTCGGCGCAGCTGGCAGCCGGCTGGCCTGTTCGCTACTGGTTGCCGCAGGGGGATGATGATGGCGAGTTGTTGCAGCCTCTGGCCAGACGATTGGGGCTGGCGCCACTGCAAGTGCTGGCAGCCAGGGAGACCCGGTCGCTGGCCTGAGGGCAAAAGCGGTATTGCACGGCAGAGATAAAACGAAACAAGGCGACCTCTGGGTCGCCTTGTTCTTTTGTTGCCCCTGAAAATCAGGGGCGGGGCGCGCAAGATTGTCTGATCACCAGGTCAGGGTCGACGGTGATCAGGTGATTCTCCACCGCTTCGCCGTTGATGCGGGCCAGCAGGCGGGTGACGGCGAGGCGACCCAGCTCCTCTTTGGGCTGATTGACGGTGGTGAGCGGCGGCGACATAAATTCGGCCAGCGCCACATTGTCATAGCCGACGATGGAGATATCCCGCGGGATCACCAGCCCCGCCTGATGGGCGGCACTGATGGCCCCCATCGCCATCATGTCGTTGCAGACAAAGAGGGCGGTGGGACGCTCGGGCAATGCCAGCAGACGAGTCATCGCCTGATGGCCGCTGGCGCAGTCAAAGTCCCCCTCCTGGATCCAGTCAGGATTGAGCGTGAGACCCGCCTCCTGCAACGCCTGCTCGAAGCCAGCTTGGCGCTGGTTGGCGGGGGCGCGGCTGTGGGGGCCTGTGATGCAACCGATGGCGGTATGGCCCAGCTCAATCAGATGGCGGGTTGCGAGATAACCGCCGTGGAAGGAGTTGTCGGCGATAAGATCCACATCCTCGCTGACCAGCCCCCAATCCATCACCACCACCGGCAGGCTCTTGAGCCAGTCGAGCTGGTTGAACACCTCTTGTTGGCCTTCGCTGCACATGATCAGCAGGCCATCGACCCGCTTGCGCAGCATCATCTTGAGGTAGGAAAGGGCCGTCTCGGCCTGACCCTCGGTGTTGCCCAGCATCAGGTTGTAGCCCTGCTCGAAGCAGTAGCGCTCCACCCCGCGTACCACCTCGGCAAAGAAGGGGTTGCTGGAGGTGGTGACCAGCATGCCGATACTGTTGGTCTCCTTCACCTTGAGGCTGCGGGCCACCAGACTCGGGGCATAGTTGAGGTCGCGCATGGCCGCAAAGACCCGCTCGCGGGTCTCCTCGGCCACGAAACGGGTCTCGTTGATGACGTGGGAGACGGTGGTGGTCGAGACCCCCGCCAGGGCTGCCACCTCCTTGATATTGGCCATCAGTGCCCCTGCGCAGTCTGCTCAAGCAGGAAGGCGTCGACCTCCTGCTTGCTCGGGATGGAGCTCTGGGCGCCGAAGCGGGTGACGGAGAGTGCCGCCGCCCCGTGGGCAAAGCGCACCGCACCGTGGAAATCGGCACCGGCCAGTTCCGCCGCCAGCAGGGCGCCGTTGAAGGTATCGCCCGCGGCTGTGGTATCCACCGCCTTGACCCGAAAGCCCGGGATCAGCTGTTGCTGCTGTGCGTTGCTGCAATAGACCCCCTGCGACCCCAGGGTGATCATCACGTCCGCAATGCCCATCTGGTGGAAGCGGGCAGCCGCCTCGCGGGCACTCGCTTCGTCGGTGACTTTGATGCCGGTCAGCAGCTCGGCTTCGGTCTGGTTGGGGGTGATAAGGTCGACCAGCGCCAGCAGCTCGCTTGAGAGCGGACGGGCAGGGGCGGGGTTGAGCACCACCCGGGTGCCATGGGCGCGGGCCAGCCGTGCAGCTTCATGGACGCTCTCGAGCGGCACTTCCAGCTGCAACAGTAGGGTGTGGGCGTCGGCGATCATCGCTTCGTGGCTTTTCACCACCGCAGGGGTGATGGCGCCGTTGGCTTCGGCGGAGATACCGATACTGTTCTCCCCCTCATCGCTCACATAGATGATGGCGATGCCGGTCGGGAGCTTGGGATCGAGCTCGACGGCGCTCACGTCAATACCGTCTTTGGCAAAGCCGCTCTTCATCTGGTGGCCGATGGCGTCATCACCGATGCGGGCGATAAAGGAGACGGGGGCACCAAGGCGGGCAGCCGCAACCGCCTGATTAGCCCCCTTGCCACCCGGGACCACCTGATAGCTGTGACCGGTCAGGGTTTCACCCGGGCGAGGAAAGTGGGGTACGCGCAGCACATGGTCTGCATTGACACTGCCCAGAACGACGAGACGATTCATGTTGACTACTCCTGATGCATCTTGGCTTGAACACTGTGATGGAGTGAGCCCAAGCCGGGAGGCACCTGAACGAGAGGGAAAAGGGGAGGCGAACCTCCCCTCGAGAACTTACTTGCTGACCACTTGCAGCGGTACCGGAATGGATTTCTCGACCGGCTGACCTTTCAGCACCTTGTCGGCAGTCTCGACGCCGATGGCACCGATCAGCGCAGGCTGCTGGGCCACGGTGGCGGCCAGTTTACCCTTGGCAACGGCGGCTTTGCCATCGTCAGTGCCGTCGAAGCCGACGATCATCACTTCTTTACCGGCAGCTTGTACCGCGCGGATGGCACCCAGCGCCATCTCGTCGTTCTGGGCGAACACAGCCTGTACGGTCGGATGGGCCGCCAGCAGGTTTTCCATGACGTTCAGACCCTTGGTGCGGTCAAAGTCAGCAGGCTGGGAAGCCAGCACTTGCAGCTTGTTGGCCGCCACGGCCAGGGCAAAACCTTCGCCACGGTCGCGGGCGGCGGAGGTACCGGCAATCCCTTCCAGCTGGATCACCTTGGCACCGGTACCCAGTTTCTCGGTGATGAAGTCACCGGCCAGCTTGCCGCCCGCCACATTGTCGGAGGCAATGTGAGCCTTGACCTCACCCTGCGCGGCGCCGCGGTCCAGAGTCAGTACCGGAATGCTGGCACGGTTGGCCAGACGAATGGCGTTGCCGACCGCTTCGGAGTCGGTGGGGTTGATCAGGATGGCGCCGACCTTGCGTACGGTCAGATCTTCCATGTTGGAGAGCTCTTTGGCCGGGTCATTCTGGGAATCCAGTACCACCAGCTCGTAGCCAAGCTCTTTGGCTTTGGCTTCGGCACCCTCTTTCATGGTGACGAAGAAGGGGTTGTTGAGGGTGGAGACCAGCATGGCCAGGGTTTGATCGGCGGCATGGGCGGTGCCCAGCACGGACATGATGGCGGCAGCGAGCAGGGTATTGAGCTTTTTCATCATTTCATTCCTTGTGTGTGGCTTGTCTTATCAACGATTGCTTTTGTTATCGATCATCACGGCAAGCAAGATCACGCTGGCCTTGGCGATCATCTGGTAATAGGAGGATACGTCGAGCAGGTTGAGGGCGTTGTTGAGGAAGCCGATGATCAAGGCACCGATCAGGGTCCCCATGATGCGGCCCTTGCCGCCCATCAGGCTGGTACCACCCAGCACCACCGCGGCGATGGCATCCAGCTCGTAACCCATGCCCGCCGTCGGCTGGGCAGAGGAGAGACGAGAGGTAACGATAAGCCCTGCCAGCGCCGAGAGCGCGCCGCACAGACCATACACCGCCAGCTTCACCCGATCCACATTGATACCGGAGAGGCGGGTGGCAGACTCGTTACCGCCCAGCGCGTAGATGTAGCGACCGAGACGGGTGTGGTTGAGCATGAACCAGGCGAGCAGGAAGACGATGGCCATCAGCCAGATGGGCACCGGCAGACCGAACAGGTAACCGGTACCGAGCCAGGCGAAGTGATCGGCGCCGTCACTGAAACCGGTGGAGATGGGGCGGCCCTCGGTATAGACCATGGTGATACCACGCAGGGCGGTCATGGTGACCAGAGTAGCGATGAACGCCTGCACCTTGCCCTTGGCAATGATGAGACCGCTGACGCCACCCAGCAGGGCACCGGCACCCAGAGTGAGGGGCACCACCAGCCAGATGGGCAGCTCCATGGCGACCATGGTGGCGGCCAGCGCGCCGCACAGGGCCAGTACCGAGCCGACCGACAGATCGATACCGGCGGTGAGGATAACCAGCGTCATACCGACCGCCATGATGGCGTTGACCGAGGTCTGGCGCAGGATGTTGAGGAGGTTGTCGGCGGTGAAGAAGTTGGGGCTCAGGAAGGAGACCACACCAATCAGGACCAGCAGCGCGACCAGGGATTTGTTCTCGATCCACCACGCCTTGCTCATGACGCCACGGCGGGAAAGGGTTTGGGTTGTCATTGGGATGCCTCTTGCTCTGCTTGCCACTGTTTACCGACTGCCGCCGCCATCAGCTTTTCCTGATTGGCATCGCGGGTGTTGAACTCTGCGCTGATGCGCCCTTCGTGCATCACCATGATGCGATCGCTCATGCCGAGCACTTCCGGCATCTCGGAGGAGACCAGAATGATGCTCATTCCCTCCTTCTTGAACTGGTTGATCAGCTGATAAATTTCCTTCTTCGCCCCCACGTCGACGCCGCGGGTCGGCTCGTCGAGGATCAGCACCTTGGGCCTTGTCAGCAGCCCCTTGGCGATGGCTACCTTCTGCTGGTTGCCGCCGGAAAGCAGCTTGATCAGCTGATCCTGACTCGGGGTCTTGATGTTGAACAGACGTACATAGTCACTCACCGCCTGCCGTTCGGCCTTGCCGTCAATCTTGCCGTTGCTGATGAACTCGTCGAGGGCGCACAGACTCATGTTTTCGCGCACCGAGAGTTCCAGCACCAGCCCATCCCCCTTGCGATCTTCGGAGATATAGGCGATGCCTGCGGCCAACCCGTCGGCCGGGCTTTTGGGCACCAGCGCATGACCGTCAACTTGCACTTCACCGGCGCTGATGGGGCTGGCGCCGTAGATCAGCTTCATCAGCTCGGTACGACCGGAACCCATCAGGCCGCTAAAACCCAGAATTTCACCCTGACGCAGGGAGAAACTCACCCCGCGCACACCGGGACCAGCCAGATCTTTCACCTGCAGGCTGACGGGGCCAAGCTCGCGCTCAAGACGCGGATACTGCTCTTCCAGCCGGCGACCCACCATCATCTCGATGATCTTGTCTTCATCCAGATCGCTTACCGCCTTCTCGCCGATCCACTTGCCATCACGCAGCACAGTGACCCGATCGCAGATCTCGAAGATCTCCTTGAGGCGGTGGGAGATATAGACGATGCCGCAGCCTTGTTCGCGCAGCTCGCGGATAACCTTGAACAGCTGCTCGGTTTCGGTATCGGTCAACGCATCGGTGGGTTCATCCATGATGATGACGCTGGCATCGAACGACAGCGCCTTGGCAATCTCCACCATCTGCTGTTCGCCGATGGAGAGATCCCCGAGCCGGGTATCCGGCCCGTGCTTGACGCCAAGTCGTGCCAGCAGGCCGCTTGCCCGCTCGCGCAGCTGTTTGTGGTCGATGCTGCCAAAACGGGTACGGGGTTCGCGCCCGAGGAAGATGTTGGCGGCAATCGACAGCTCCGGCAGCAGGTTCAGCTCCTGGTGGATGATGCTTATCCCCTGATCCTGAGAGTCGCGGGGGCCCTTGAAGTGAACCGGCTGGCCGCGGTAGCTGACGCTGCCCGCATCGGCCTGATAGATACCGGTCAGCACCTTCATCAGGGTGGATTTACCGGCGCCATTTTCGCCGAGCAGGGCCATCACCTGGCCCGGATAGACCCGCAGACCCGCTTCGTCGAGGGCGCGCACACCGGGGAAGGTCTTGACGATCCCGGTCAGCTCCAGAATGGGTGAGAGGGGGGAGGTTGTGCTCATTTGCAGCTTCCTTGAAGAGGCCTTCTTTGAAGAATGTCAGAACGCCACACCGGCGCAGAGGATCAGGTTGGCGTAGGGAGTCACCTCGCCGCTGCGCACGATCGCCTTGCTCTGGCGGGAGCGGGTTTTGAACTCTTCGTGCAGGCAGTATTCGATGGCGATGGGCTTGCCCTGGGCGGCTGCGTGCGCTTCAAGCTGATCGACCAGCGCCTGATGGGCGGCGGGGCTGATCTGCTTGATCTCGCTCGCCATGATCACCTTCTCCACCACCAGATCGGTGAGCAGGGCGGTCAGTACGGTTTCAAGGCTGGGCGTCCCCGCCATCAGCGCCAGATCGATCCGCTCCGGACCTGCCGGAATGGGCAAGCCTGCATCGCAGACGGTGATCTCGTCGGTGTGGCCCATCTGTGCCACCAGAGCACTCAGGGGAGCATTGAGCAGTACGCCTCGTTTCATACAGCACCTCATCAGGCCTTAGCCCGTCAATCTGTGAACCGCTAAGCAACCGGTTACGCAACCGGTTGCGTCATGGCGCAAAGATAGGCTTTTTACCGGGGAAGGGCCACGGCAAAACCACGGAAATGTGAAAACGATCTCAAAGGCGGGAGAAGAAGTGCAGGGGAGGAGGCAGGAAGGGTGTCAGCAGAGCCCTGGCACCCTTGTTATTTATCGAGCTATTGATTTTATGGTTAGTTGGCCAGTGCCTTGGCGACCGCCGGACGGCTCAGCATGCGCTGATAATGCTCGGCCACTTTGGGGAATTCACTGATCTCGACCCCATCGCTTTTCAGCCAGCCCGCGACCACGAACAGATAAATGTCCGCCACGCTGAACTGCTCGCCCAGCACCCAGGGGCCTGCCAGATAGTGCTGCTCAATCTGGGCAAAGCCATCGCGCATATTGCTGGCGACTTTCTGCTGCATGGCGGCAATGGCCTGCTCGTCATCGGCCCAGCGGCTGCCACGGCGACCGTGGGCGTGGGAGACATGCACGGTGGAGGCGAGGAAGCTGTTGACCTCCTGCATGCGGGCCAGCAGGAACGGATTGTCCAGCGGCGCCAGCTTGGCATCGGGGAAGCGCTGCGCTACATAGAGCAGCAGGGCCGGGGTCTCGGTCAGGGTGCCCTGAGCGGTGACAAGGGCAGGCACCCGCCCTTTGGGGTTGATGGCAAGATACGCAGGATCACGCTGCTCACCGGCGGCGAGGTTGACGAGACGGGGTTGGAACGGGGCATTCGCTTCCAGCAGGGCAATCTGCACGGCCATGGCACAAGTGCCGGGAGCGAAATAGAGGGTCAGATCGGACATGAATACTCCTGATTGGCTCAGGCCACCCGCGATATTGGCGAAAGATTGCTTCGCGGAGCACCACGGGCATGAGGTATCCTGATTTTCACAGACAGTCCCGATTGTTACGATGAGACAATCGGGGGTATTGAATGAAATCGAGAGAACACTATTCACCAGAGTTTCGGGCAGAGGCGGTTCGACTGGTGTTGGAGCAAGGCCTTGGCCAAGCTGAAGCCGCCAGAAGGTTGGGTATTGCCAAAGGCACACTGAGCAACTGGGTGGTCGCAGCCAAAGGAGGAAAGGATACATCGGCCATTCCCGGAGCGCGTTCTGTCGCCGAGCTGGAGGCTGAAGTGGCCCGGCTACGCAAAGCTCTCGCACAAGCCAACATGGAGCGCGACATCATAAAAAAGGCCGCCGCGTACTTTGCTCAGGAGTCACTGCCAAGTACGCGTGGATAGCCAACCAAAAGGACATCTATCCCATTTCCGTTATCTGTCGTGTGCTGGAGGTCTCTCGTGCGGGCTTCTACCACTGGCGCCAGCGTCCACCGTCACAGCGCCAACAAGAAGATGAACGACTCAAGGTCGCCATTCGGGCTGCTCACAGCAAGACGCGCCAGAC